>JALWQQ010000185.1 GCA_027083075.1 Campylobacteraceae bacterium | reverse complement strand
TTTGCCCAAGCGGGTTATGCTATAATCGATGCCGACAAGGTGGCACATGCGATCTTGGCATCGGAAGCGTCGTGGATCGCCGAGACCTTCGGAGAGCACTATCTTCGTGATGGCGCACCAGATCGTGCTGCGTTGGGTACGCTTGTTTTTAGCGATGAGAGTGCACGCAAGCGACTCGAAGCGCATCTACACCCCCTGATCCGCGCCGAGATCGTGCGACGATCGGAAGTGCATGAGACCGAAAGAGTACCATATCTTATCGAGATACCGCTCTTTTTTGAAAGTGGCGCTTATCCGATCGAAAGAAGCGTACTGGTCTATGCACCCGAGGCGTTGCAGCTACAGCGACTAATGCGTCGCGACGGCTTGAGTGTCGAGCAGGCACGCCGACGCATCGAGGCGCAGATGCCGATCGAAAAGAAGCGCACAATGGCACGCTATACGATAGACAATAGCGGCGATCAAGCGCAGATGCAGCGTGAGTTCGAGAGAGTGGAAGCGCAGATACGAAAGGATATGCAAGCGTGAGACGAGTGAGTAAATATTCGGGCAATGGTAATGACTTTGTGATCATGATCGCCCAAGAGCATGCCGACCGCAGTGCGTTGGCGCGTACACTTTGTCATCGCCACAACGGTGTGGGTGCCGACGGTTTGGTGGTGGTCTTGCCCCATCCGGAGTATGATTTTGTCTGGGAGTTTTACAATGCCGACGGATCGGAGGCGACGATGTGCGGCAATGCATCGCGATGTGTGGCGCATTTTGCGCACGAAAAGGGGATCAGCAAAGGCGGCAAGTCCATATTTTTAACCGGTGCCGGCGTGATACGCGCTACGGTCAACGGCGAGTATGTCGTAAGCGACATGGTGCCGCCGAAGATTCTACGACGCGACATCGAAGAGGAGGGCGAGCGGTGGTGGCTCATCGACACCGGTGTACCGCATCTTGTGGCGATACGAGAGAGTGTGACGGATTTCGACCTACAAAAGGCAAGGGCATTGCGCGAACGCTACGATGCCAATGTCAATATCTGTAGTGTCGATGAAGAAGGGGTGCGTGTGCGTACCTATGAGCGGGGCGTCGAGGATGAGACCTTGGCATGCGGCACGGGGATGACCGCTTGCTTCGTGCGTCTTGTTGAAGAGAAAATGGTAGAAAACGAAGCCTCTTTTTTTCCGAAAAGCGGTGACGAACTCTATCTGAGCAAGGAGGGCGAAACCTACCGCTTCGGCGGGCGGGTGACGAAAGTCTTTGATGCGGAAGTCTATATCTAAAGAAAGGGTGCGGATGAGACGTATGATAATCGCTGCTTTCGCATTGAGCGTTATCGCAGGGGCACAGAGTTTCGAATCGGCGGTGCAGGCGTACGAAAAGGGTAGCTACATCAAAGCGTTAGATGCCTTCTATGCGTTGGCAAAAAAAGGCGATGCCAAGGCGCAGTTTAACCTTGCGTTGATGTATGAAGAGGGCAAGGGCGCGAAGCGCGATGTTGCAAAGGCGATGCGCTGGTATGAAAAAGCGGCAAAGCAGGGTAATGCCGAGGCGGCCTACAACCTTGCCAAACTCTACCTTGCCAAGGCAAAATCGGGCGATACGCATGCCCTTGCCAAGGCGAAGTATTGGTTAGAGAAAGCGGACGAGGCAAAGCTACCGCAAGCATCCAATGCACTCGGCATACTCTACTATAACGGTATCGGCGTGCCGCGCGATGCGAAGCGTGCACTTGCCTACTTTCAAAAGGCGGCAAAAGCCAAAGAGCCTTATGCGATGTATAACCTCGGCAAGCTCTATGCGTGGGGCAAGGGGGTTGTCAACGACAAAATGAAGGCGTACGAAAAGCTCAAGGCGGCACTCAAAAGCGGCGTAAGCGAAGCCAGCGCTCTTCTCGATAAGCTCTGCGACGAAAGCCGTTGGGTCTGCGAGGAGTGATCTCTCAACCTTTTTTAAGCCTTACGAAGCTATAATCCCAACGCTCAAACGGTCCCATAGCTCAGCTGGTAGAGCACCACCTTGACATGGTGGTGGTCACAGGTTCAAGTCCTGTTGGGGCCACCATTGACACACGCTTCCATAAACTTCCAAAAATCTTTTGCTATAATCCGCCATAGAATGTTCAAGCTAAGGATAAGCGTTGAGTGAAAACATCATAGGATATTTGGACAAAGAGGGGCGCATCATCGATACGCAAAGCGCGCCCGAGAACTGCGAATGTAAGCCCATAGCATATGACAACTCTCCCGAGGCGCTGGAGATCATCCGCCACTCTACGGCACACCTGATGGCGCAAGCGATTAAGGAACTCTATCCGAGTGCCAAATT
Source organism: Campylobacteraceae bacterium (assembly GCA_027083075.1). Lineage (GTDB taxonomy): Bacteria > Campylobacterota > Campylobacteria > Campylobacterales > Sulfurovaceae > JALVPA01. Next base: position 1,738 of record JALWQQ010000185.1, on the reverse strand, counting down.
TTTCGTAGGTCCCGTAGTGGACGAGGGGTTCTACTACGACTTTCGCGTGGATGAGAAGATCGGCGAAGAGGATCTAAAGAGGATCGAAAAAAAGATGAAGGAGCTCATCAAAAAGAAGTATGCCATCGAGAAGTACACACTGCCCAGAAGTGAAGCGCTTGAGAAGTTCAAGGAGGATGACCTGAAGCAGGCGGTACTCTCGCGCATCGACAGCGATGAGGTCTCTATCTACAAGCAGGGCGACTTCGAAGATCTGTGTCGCGGTCCGCATGTGCCTTCGTTGCGCTTCTTGCACCACTTCAAGCTCACTCGTGTGGCGGGTGCCTACCTTGGCGGCGATGAAAATGCGGAGATGCTTACGCGCATCTATGGTGTCGCCTTTGCCGACAAAGAGTCACTCAAAAACTACCTTACGATGTTAGAGGAGGCAAAGCGGCGCGACCATCGTAAGTTGGGTGCAGAGCTGGGACTCTTTATGTTTAACGAAGAGGCGGGTTCCGGACTGCCCTTTTGGTTGCCCAAAGGTGCGAAGCTTCGCTATAAGCTTGAGCAGTTGCTACACAAGGCGCATCTCGATCGCGACTATCTGCCCGTACGCGGTCCGGAGATCCTTAAAGCCGATATGTGGCGCACTTCAGGACACTACGCCTGCTATGGTGAAAATATGTACCTCACCGAGATAGATGAGCAGGAGTACGGCATCAAGCCGATGAACTGCATCGGGCATATCTTGATCTTCAAGCAGACTCCGAAAAGCTATCGCGACTTACCGCTTCGTTTTTACGAATACGGCGTGGTGCACCGTCACGAAAAGTCGGGTGTCTTGCACGGGCTTTTGCGGGTACGCGAATTTACCCAAGATGATGCGCATATCTTCTGTCGTCCCGATCAGATCGCCGATGAGGTCTTGCAAGTTGTCGAGTTTGTCGATAGCGTGATGAAGCTTTTCGGTTTTGAGTATAGTATGGAGATCGCCACTAAACCCGACAAGGCGATCGGTGACGATGCGGTGTGGGAGTTGGCGACCGATGGGCTCAAACAAGCACTCAAGAGTCGCAATCTGCCCTATACCATCGATGAGGGCGGCGGCGCTTTCTACGGGCCTAAGATCGACATCAAGATCACCGATGCGATCGGCAGAAAGTGGCAGTGCGGTACGGTGCAGGTGGACTTCAACTTGCCGGAGCGTTTCGAAGTAGAGTATGTCGCCGAGGACAATAGCCGCCGGCGCCCCGTGATGATCCACAGGGCGATCCTCGGAAGCTTCGAGCGTTTTATCGGCATCTTGACCGAGCATTATGCCGGAGAGTTTCCTTTCTTCATCGCGCCGCTACAGGTGATCGTCGTGCCGATAGGCGACGCGCACCTTGCGTATGCCGAAGAGCTGCGTAGCCGCATGCGTGCTATCGGGGTCGATGCGGAGATCTCGAGCAAAAACGAGTCGCTCAACAAACGCATCCGCAACGCAGAGAAGCAGCGTGTGCCGTATGTTATCGTCGTAGGCGACGAAGAGGTTAACAACAGAAGTGTAGCGGTTCGTAACAGACGCACGAGAGAGCAGTATAATCTTTCTTTCGATCAATTTATGGTAGAATTGGCAAATCAACTTCATGAAGGAACTATTTGAGAAGAGACAACAACCGCAATAGAGGTAGAAAAAGAGACGATGTCATCCGAAACGATGCCATCAGAGCGCGTGAACTCAGAGTGATCGGTGACGATGGTCACCAATACGGCA
>JALWQQ010000184.1 GCA_027083075.1 Campylobacteraceae bacterium | reverse complement strand
TCTCGAAATATTCCCGCTGCCCGATATTCCGATCCCCCCCGCCATCCTTTATGCCCTTGTCGCGATGGCACTTGCTGTAGAGCTCTAAATGCGCATTGGTCAGTGTCGGCTTTTGCATCAAGATTTTTGTCTCTTGATTGCGCTTGATCGCCTTGCGCTGCGACTTGGTCGGCTTGAAGTTCTCTACATCGATACGCAGACTCTTGCACGCGTTACAACCGTTACAGATCGGATGAAAATAGTACTTTCCGAAACGACGCCATCCCCGCTCTATCACCGCCGATGCGAAGCGTTTAGAGGCATGCTCGACATATTTGTAGTGCATGCGCACCTTTCGCCCCGGCAGATAGGCACAATCATAATCGAGCATCGAAAAGTCCGTCGACGGCGGGTTGAGCAGATCCAATTCTTCGTTCATCACCGCGATTATACTAAATTCGCAGTAAAATTGCACTATGAAACGGCTTTTTCTCTATCAGCCTACACACGGCTACCGCTTCAACAGCGATACCATCTTTCTCTATGACTTTATCCGTCGCTTCAACGTCAAAGGACGGCTGCTTGATGTCGGATGCGGCGTAGGCATCTTGGGGCTACTCTTGACACGCGATTTCGGCACCGAAACCGTTGCCATTGATAAACAAGCACAGATGTGTGCCTACGCCAAACGCAACTTTGCACTCAATGCTCTCTCGGCAACATGTATAGCGGGCGATTTCAGCCAAGATGTCTCGACCTTCGGCAGCTTTGATTTTATCGTCTCCAATCCGCCCTTTTACGACCCCAATGTCGATCAGAGCAAACAGAGCACACTCAACATTGCACGCTATGCACATCATCTACCGCTTGAGGCGTTGGTGCGCAACGCCAAGCGCCTGCTTAAACCGCGCGGTTACTTCCTCTTTTGCTACGATGCCAAACAGCTTGATCGTGTGATGTCAACACTTTTGACGCACAAGCTCAACCCTGAGGCAGTGCGCTTCATTCACCCCAAGATCGACAGAGAGGCAAAACTCGTGATGGTTGCCGCGCGCAATAACTCCAAATCGATGTGCAAAGTACTCCCGCCGCTAATCGTCTTTGACAAAGAGAGCAACTATCTTCCCGAAGCCGAAGCGGCATTTGCCCATGCGGCGACACATGTCATCGGCGCCGATGAGGATTAAAACCGCTTCCAAAACGCGGGGCTCAAGAGTAAAAAGACGGTAAAAAACTCCAATCTTCCTACGATCATCGCAACACTCAACACCCACTTTTGCGTATCGCTGAAGAAAGCATAGTTTTGCGCGGGTCCGGTCAGTCCGAAGCCCGGTCCTACATTGCCCACACATGCCAGTGCTGTAGAGAGAGAAGTAAGCATATCGTAACCCGATGCAAAGAGATAGAGCGAAACCGCCCCGACACTGAGCAAAAAGAGGAAGAGAAACACTGCCGTAGAGCTAAGCACCGACTCGGAGAGTCTTTCGCCGTTGAGAAAGAGGTCACTCATCGCCCCCGGATGTAATGTCTTATAAAACTGCTCTTTGAGATTTTTAAACATCACGATCCAGCGCACCGTCTTAACACCCCCTGCCGTAGAGCCCGCATTGCCGCCCAAGACCATCGCCACAAACACAACGGCAACCGCCATCTGCCCCCACTGTGCATAGTCAACCGAAGCGAAACCGGTCGTACTCATCACGGAAGCTACGGTAAAGCACGCATGTGTTACGGCATAAAAGAGTGTTTGCGAAGGATGGGCATACAGATAGCTTGCCACAAGTGCCAAAGAGAGTAAAAAGAAGAGTGCAAGATAGAGGCGCACCTCTTCACGCTTATAGCCTGTAAATGAACCGCTTTGCACAAAGCGAAGGTGCGCCATAAAGTTAATACCCGAAAGGAGCATAAAGAGTGTCGTGATCCAGACGATAAGATCCGAACCGTAAGCGCCAATGGAAGCATTCCTGGTCGAAAAGCCGCCGGTAGAGACGGTCGAAAAGGCATGGTTTATGGCGTCGAAAAAAGACATGCCCGCCAACTTCAACGCTATCGCATCGACAACGGTCAATGCCACATAGACCCCCCAAAGCCGTAGTGCGGTATCTTTGATGCGCGCCGTAACCTTCTCCGAACGTACCCCCGTCGATTCCGCCTTAAAGAGCGCCATCGAACCGCTTGGATTGATAACCGAGAAGAGTCCAACACCCAAGACAATGATCCCCATACCGCCGACCCAATGCATCAAAGAACGTGCAAAGAGCACCGTGTGCGGTAGCGACTCGATATCACCGAAGATCGTCGCGCCCGTCGTCGTAAAACCGCTAATAGACTCGAAAAACGCATCGGAAACAGAGAGGGGAAGTGCAATCTTAAGCACTATCGTCCCTGCTACGCCAAGCAGTATCCAGATAAGATTGACTGCTACAATACTACCCTTGATATCAAGCTGCACATCCTCCTTACGCAACACAACATAGACAAGTACATTACAAAGAAAAAAGAGCAGGGAAAAAAGTGTATAACGCATCGGGTGCTCGTCGTAGAGCCATGCGACGACTATAAGACTCAAAAGCAGTATCGAGAGCGCCATACCCGTGCCGGCGGTAAATTTGACGATGGATTTTAGAGTGCGTAGATCCATTGCTGCAACCGATCTTCCGTCGTGGTAGGTGCGAAGAGCACGATGATGTCACCCTCTTGCAAAATACTCTGCTCTTGCAGAGGCGCCATCTTGCTCTCTCTAAGTAACAATGCTACAAAATCCTCTGCTTTAGGTAAGCGTATTCGTCTGCCTATCAGTGTGGAACCGGGGTAGATCTTTCGCATAAACAAGATACCGCGCCCGCCGCAAAAACGCCGCTGTGTGATGATGGATGAAGAGGCGATATTTTCCAAGATCGCATAGTGTGCACCCGCCTTACTACCGCGCACCACCACGATCCCCATCTTATGCATCAGATCATAGTAGCTCTTATCATTGTTGATCGCTACGGTCTTGACGATCCCCTGCTCCGATGCCTCTATGCAGGTAACAATATTGTCAGTGTCCGATTTGCTTGCCGCTATCGCCATATCGACATGCTGCAAGCCCTCGGTCTCGTAGATCTTACCGCTTGTGTCAAGGTTGTGCACCACACGCACTTTACCGCCAAGCGCCTCGGAAGCTTTACGGCACTGTTTGGCGTCACGCCCTATCATCTTCACCTCGATACCCTTTTGAACGATCGCTTTGGCAATCTTCCTTGCCAAGGTATCCGTACCGAAGATCACCGTTTTGCGAATGGTGTCGGGTAGCGAATGCGCTAAACGATCCATCACCTCTCGAACGGTATCGCTTTGACCGAAAAAGTAGAGCAGATCACCCTCTCTTATCGGCTCCGTATCGTTTGGAACAAAGAAGTGTTTGTTGCGCTCTATGCCGACAAGATAGTGCGACGCATCGCGATAATCCTCCACTCTTCCAAGATGCTCTGCCCCCGCTTCGACGCGCACGGAGATCAGCTTATGACTCGTTTGGTGGAAGCTCTTAACATTATTGGCACGCGGAAAGCGAAAGAGCTCTTTGATCTTGTTGACCGTACTTAGGTCGGGAAAGACGGTATGGTCGATCTGAAGCTTCTCGATGACATGCGAGTGTAGAAAGTTTTCGTTTTTTAAACGCACGATCTTTCGTGCGATCTGCAGGCAATCTTCGGCAACCAGTGTCGAAAGCAGATTGACCTCATCCGAATCGGTTACGGCAACAAAGAGGTCGATCTTCTCAAACGGAAGATTGCGATATGCACCGGGATCCTCCGCATCGCCTTTGAGCGGATAGATGTCAAGGGCTTCCGCGATCTTTTCAAGCTTTTTCCCCTCTTGGTCGATCACGGCGACATTGTGCTTAAAAGAGAGTGTCTGAGCCAACGAGTACCCGACCGTACCCGCCCCTGCGATAACGATATTCATAAAATGTAGCCTACTGCTATCTTTCTTAAAGTGTGTTTATGACCATGCGCCAAAACGCATCACTATTCACACTACACTCTTCACTAAAAAGACAAAACCAAAGCCCGTACAGTTTTCGGATAACAGATAAC
>JALWQQ010000183.1 GCA_027083075.1 Campylobacteraceae bacterium | reverse complement strand
GTCGGTGTCGAACCTCCACCGGGAGAAGTCGCACCTCCGGAGCCTCCGCTGCCCGTTCCGCCACTACCTGCAGGCGGTGTTGCAGGCGTTGAACCGCCGCTTGGCGTTCCGACATTGCTCGGTGGTGTGCCGGAGTTGTCGCCACTGCCACCGCCACCGCAGGCCGTAAGCCAAACCATTGTTACGCTTAATAGAGTGATGCGTATTGTCTTTGTAAGTATCCGTCTCATCGTAGTACCCCCTCATGTTCGGATACTGCTATTATAAACCGGCGTTGTTACATTTGTTACATTTTTTTAAATATAGGGCGATTGATGTTACATCAATCCCGCAAGTGCCGTTAGCAATACGGGCGGTGTGACGATGAGCCCTACTTTCATATATTCGCCCCAACCGATTTTTACCCCCTTTTTCTCCAGCACATGCAGCCAAAGCAGGGTCGCAAGCGATCCGATCGGCGTCATCTTGGGGCCGAGGTTGCAGCCGAGGATATTGGCATATGCCAAGGCTTCGTTGCCCGAAAAGCCGAGTTTGTCGATCGCGATGTCCATCACCATAATGGTCGGCATATTGTTCATGATCGCCGAGAGTATCGCCGAGAGAAAGCCTGTACCGATAACGGCGATATGTTCACCGTAGCCTTGAAGCACCGTCAAAACCTTGGCGATCTCATCAGTCAGCCCCGCGTTTTTGAGTCCGTAAACGACCACATAGAGTCCGATAGAGAACCATACCACTTGCCATGGAGCGGCTTTGACGGTCATGATGGGCTTGGTTGCTTTCTGCTGTGCCGCAATCGCCAAAAAGAGCAGCGTACCGCCCAAGGCAAAAAGCGATACGGGCAGATGGTAGAGATCGCCGATAAAATATCCCGCCATAAAAAGTGCCAAAAAGAGCCAGCTGAGTTTGAACATCGTTTTATTCTTGATCGCCGATTCAGGGGTTGCCAGGTTTTCGATATCGAGGTGTCTGGGGATATCTTTGCGAAAAAAGAGCCAAAGCACCGCCAAAGAAGCAACAATGCTCAAGAGATTCGGCACAAACATCCGTGCCGCATATTCCCAAAAACCTATATGAAAATAGTCGGCGGTGACGATATTGGTCAGATTGGAGATCACCAAAGGGTTGGAGGCGCTATCGCCGATGAATCCACCCGCCATCAAAAAGGCAAACATCGCCGTAGGCTTCATCTGTAGGTGCTTCATCTTGGCAAGCAAGATCGGCGTGAGGATCAGCGCCGCGCCGTCATTGGCAAAAAAGGCGGCGACAATCGCACCAAGCACCAAGATATAGAGAAACATCAAATGTCCGTTGCCGCGGCTGAGTCGCACCATCTTCAGCGCCGCCCACTCGAAAAAGCCGATCTCGTCAAGCACCATCGAAAGCAAGATAATGCCGATAAATGCCAATGTCGCATCCCAAACGATGCTTGTGACGGTTAGCACATCATCAAAACTCACCACACCGACGATCAATGCGACGATCGCCCCGATGACTGCCGTGGTACCGATCTGTAGCCCTTTGGGCTGCAGGATGACAAGAAGCAGGGTGACCAAAAAGATCGCAGCGGCAAGCAGCATTAGTCGATATCCTTGTTGAGCACTTTTGAGCGTGAGAGTGCCGCTTCGATCTCCTCTTTGCTCACCTCGCCCGTCAACTCAAGCGAAACATCGCCGTCGTTGCCGCTGACTTCCATGGCTTGTATCTTCTTTTTAGTCTCATCACTCATACATTCGCACTGTCCCGTGGCACAGTTTTGTACCATCTTGACAATCTGCTCTTTTTTGACTTCGCCGAGGAAGTTGATTTTGACACCGTTGGCTGTTGCATTGACATTTTTTTGCATCTGTTTCCCTTTTAGATTTTAATTTTACTTTCATTTCATTTGGGGTCAGACCCGCAACGACAACGCTAAAGCATTGTCATTGAGGTCAGACCTCTGCCGGACTCTTGTTTTCCTGCTACTGCTGCTTCTCTGTCGTTTTGCACCTCTTGTGCAGATGCGAAGGCGCCCCTCGGCGCGAAGCGCGGCGCCGAGAGCATCGTCCGCACAATTGCAAAACGACGCTTTTTGGATACTTTTTCTAAAAAAGTATCAAAGAAAAAAGAAGGAGACGGGACTTTAGTCCCGTAAAACAAATGCTTTCCGAAGGAAAGCAAACCAAAACCATTCACTCATTACTCTTCGGTTTCTTATTCCTTTGGGGTCAGACCCGCAACGACAACGCTAATGCATTGTCATTGAGGTCATTATTTTGGGGTCAGACCCACAACGACAACGCTAATGCATTGTCATTGAGGTCAGACCCCTATCCTCATTCCTCATTCCTAATTTTTAAGCACTTCCTCTATCTTCGGCAAGAGTATCGTTTCGATCTGTTTGTAGGTCTCCTCAAACGCCTCATAAGGCTTGCCGTCGGGGTCTTCGAAGCCTACATGCATCTTAGGCACCGGTTTAGGAAAGATCGGACAGGTCTCTTTGGCATGATCGCACACTGTGACTACCAGATCGAAATCATCATCGATAACGCTCTCGAGCGTTTTGGAGTGATAGCGATCCTCCCAAATACCGTGCGCCTCAAGCACCTTGCGGGCATTAGGGTTGACGCGTCCCGAGGCACGTACACCCGCACTGCGCGCTTCGATACCCTCAAGCTTGGCATTGACCAAGGCTTCGGCAATGATGCTGCGACAGCTGTTGCCGGTGCAGAGTATGAGTACTTTTTTCATCGATACGCCTCTATGCAAAGGTTGGTGGATTGTAGCATAGCGAACTTAATATATCAAGATATCTTGATATATTTTTGTATTGATAGATAATTTATGCTATAATATTCCCACAAAACGTAGTATAAAAGGTATCTTTATGAAAAGTGTAGCGATCAGAGATCTGAAAAACAACCCTTCAAATATGACAAAATATCTTGAGAGAAATGAAACGGTATTTATTACCAAACATAGTAAACCGATAGGTATAACTCTGCCATTAAATGATGATCTTTTCTCTTTGGGGATCAAAAAAGCTGTTGCTATAGATCAGTATAGAAACGGATTGATCTCTTTGGGTAAGATGGCTGAACTTCTTGATATTTCGAAAAAAGAGGCGCAACATTTGCTCAATAGTTTGGGGATCGACTGGCTGGGGTACGACAAGCAAGAGATAGATCGTCAAGTTTCTGTAGCTAGAAAGTATGCTAAATAGATGATAGTATCGGATGCGACTATTTTAATCACACTCATCAATATCGATGCATTTTCGATTTTGAAACTTTTTGTTGGGAAGATCATGATCACTCAAGAGGTATATGATGAAGTATGCAAAGAGTACCGGGCAAAGAGATTCATAGATAAGAAGATAGAGTGCGGATTTATCACGATTGAAAAATATAAAAATGTAAGTCTGTTTAAGGAGATAAACTATCTGTTGGATGTTGGTGAATCTGCCTCTATTACACTTGCTATTGAGAAAAAACTTCCTTTGATCATCGATGAAAAAAAAGGACGTAGATTTGCCCAGAGGCAAGGTATTGAGATAATCGGTTTGATTGGTATATTACGTTTCTTATATGTGGAAAATCGATTGGACAGAGAGGAAATGCTTCGTATTATTGAAAAACTCAATCGATCGGATTTTAGGATAAGCAAAAGATTGATAGATATGATTTTGGAGTAGCGGTTTCGCAATCGAGCTATGTTTTGCAGCAGCCCTTAAACTCCGGCAGCTCCATCTCAAGATAGGAGATCTCTTTGAGCACGTCTTGCTGAAACTTATCGAGCGGTGAGCGGATAGCATAGTAGGCCCACCGTCCTTTGCGCTCGACACGCAAAAAGCCCGCCTCTTTGAGGATCTTGAGATGGCGAGAGATGCGCGACTGGATCATCCCGAACGCCGCTTCGATATCGCAGACACAGACCGGCCCGTGAAGGTCGATAAAGCGCAGGATACGCAATCGCGTCTCGTCATTGAGCGCGCCGATCGTTCGCAAAAAATCTTCCAAGATCATACCCCGCACAAAGAAATTGATCCCGATATTGTGCCATAAGTTGTTGGAACTTAGCATAAGAAAAACC
>JALWQQ010000182.1 GCA_027083075.1 Campylobacteraceae bacterium | reverse complement strand
CTGAGATCGAGGTGCGCGATAGCGCCAATCAGGTCGAAGATCTGCACGATCGCATCAAAGAGGTGATCGCGCGCGGTGAGCGCGTGCTGGTGACGGTACTGACCAAAAAGATGGCCGAAGAGCTGACAACTTACTACAACGACATGGGCCTCAAGGTCAAATATATGCACTCCGATCTTGATGCGATCGAGCGCAATCAGATCATCCGCTCCTTGCGACTCGGTGAATTTGACGTGCTGATCGGCATCAATCTATTGCGCGAAGGACTCGATCTGCCCGAAGTGAGCCTCGTAGCAATCCTCGATGCGGACAAAGAGGGCTTTTTGCGCTCTACCGTGTCGCTGATACAGACCGCGGGACGCGCTGCACGTAATGCCAACGGCAAGGTGTTAATGTATAGTCGTGAGAAAAAGATCACCCGTTCGATGCAAGAGTGCATCGACGTAACGCAGCGTCGCCGCGCCAAGCAGATAGCCTACAACGAAAAGCACGGCATCGTGCCCAAAACGGTCAAACGCGAACTCGATACCAACCTCAAAGTCGAAGATGCGGGCATCCTCTACGACCGAAGCGCCAAAGCCGAGAAGATGCCCAAAGCCGAGCGCCAAAAGCTGATCAAAGAGCTTAAAGCCAAGATGCTCGAAGCGGCAAAAAAGCTGGAGTTTGAAGAGGCGGCACGATTGCGTGACGAGATCGCCAAGATTAAAAAGCTCTAATCTCTTTTACCACCCAAGAGTCTATGCAAAAAGAGTATCTCTGTAAAGAGCGGGGTAAAGAGGTTTAGCAGCGGGATATAGTTAAAGAGTGCGGCGATCATCGCAAGCAGTGTCAAGCCTTTGGTGCCGCGCTCTTTGGTTTTGGGAAAGAGCGAGACGATATCGTAGTAGCTTGGCGCTTTTAGCGGGATCGACCAGAGATAGAGCAACCATACCGCACCAAGAAGCGGGACAAAAGCCAACGGAAATGTGAGAAGAAAAAGGATCAAAAAGAGCGCCGTCGCCTTGAGGTTGACCATCAGAGCGCCAAAAGTATCGATGCGTTGGGCAGGCAGTACCTCGGGATAGTGCTTGCGCGCCAACGCAACGATATGCTTCTCGATAAAGAGCGAGGTAAAGAGCGAAAGCATCGCGATAAAAAGCATATAGGCAAACATCACCGAGGCTACGGCAAGCCCGACATCTTGCAGCCACGCCCACGGCAGTAGATGCAGATAGCTTGCGATTATGCCCTTGAGCGCACCGCCTAAAAGCCACATCAACAGCGCTGTCGTCAGTAGCGCCGCTGCGGTACTTTTGAGGATAAAGCCGAAAGTAGCGGGCGAAAAGAGATCGCCCAAGGCTTTGCGTACGAGTGTTTGCATCACGACTCCATATAGTCGTTTTTAAAGCCGACATACCGCTTTGCCGAGGCGTAGAGCTCCGCAACCTCATCATCGGTAAGTTCCCGCACCACCTTGGCGGGCGAACCCATGATGAGCGAACGGGGCGGGAAGACCTTGTTTTTGGTCACCAAAGAGCCCGCGCCGACGATCGACTCTTTGCCGATCACCGCACCGTCGAGGATCGTCGCGCTCATACCGATGAGACACGCATCTTCGATCGTACATCCGTGCAACATCACGCGATGTCCGATCGTCACATCGTTGCCGATGATCGTTGGATGCCCATCGCTCATATCCTCTTTTTTATAATGCGTCACATGGATCATGCTCAAATCTTGGATATTGGTACGATCGCCGATCTTGATGTAGTGCACGTCACCGCGCACCACGCAACCGAACCACACGGCACTATCTTCGCCCATCTCGACGCGTCCGATCACTGTCGCACCGTCGGCGACCCATGCCCTTTCGCCCAATACGGGTTTGTAGGTTTTATAGGGTAGTATCATGACTCCTCCTTTAACATTTTTTGCGCCAAACGCTTTACATACTCCGATGTCTCTTTGCTGCTCTTGTCATGAATGCGCTTGGTGTAGTTCTCCAAGACGGCGTGATTGTCGATCGCCTTGCCTGTCGTAGGCACCTTTAGATAGTTGCCGTCGCTCTGTAGCTCCCAGCGGCGCACATTGTCGGCAAGCTGTAGCTTGAGTATCTGCCCGATCTTCTCTTTGAGTCCGCTCTCCTCGATCGGTGTCATCAGCTCGATACGACGCACCAGATTGCGCGGCATCAGGTCGGCGCTGGAAATATAAGTACCGATCTTGTCGTGCTTGAAGTAAAAGACGCGCGGATGCTCGAGGTACTTTCCGACGATCGAAGAGACGCGGATCGTCTCGCTCACCCCCTCGATACCGGGTCGCAAACAGCAGATACCGCGAATGATAAGCTCGATGCGACACCCCGCCTGCGATGCACGATAGAGCGCCTTGATGATATCGGCATCGACCAAAGAGTTTGCCTTAAGGACAATCATCCCCTCCTTGCCGTATGCCGCCTCTTGCTTGATGAGCTTTAAGAGTTTGGGCTTGATCTGCGTCGGCGACATATAGAGCCGCTGTAGTGTCGTAAAAGAGGAAAAACCCGTCAAAAAGTGAAAAAACTGCGTCGCGTCTTTGCCGATATCACTTTTGCTTGTCAGATAACTAAAGTCGGTGTAGATCTTGGCGGTAACGGGGTTGTAGTTGCCTGTCGCCAGATGGACATAACTCTGCAGCCGCTTACCGCGCCGCTTGATCACTTGCGCGATCTTGGCATGCACTTTCAAGCCCGGGATACCATAGACCACATGCGCACCTGCCGCCTCAAGCGCCTTTGCCCACCGCAAGTTATTCTCTTCGTCAAAGCGCGCCTTAAGCTCGACAAGCACCATTACCTGCTTGCCCTCTTTCGCTGCATCGATCAGCGCCTTGACGATGGGCGAACGCTGCCCGACCCGATAGAGCGTCATGCGGATCGCTATCGTCTCTTCATCGTTTGCCGCCTCTTGGATAAAGCGTACGATCGGCTCGAAGCTATCAAAGGGGTGATAGAGCAAGATATCTTGCTTTTCGATCGCCTCGTAGATATCTTCGGTATCGAGTGGCGGCAAGATACGCGGCGTAAAGGGGGGCAAGAGCAGATGCGCCAGATGCTTCTCGCCGACGATCTGCCAAAACGCCCCCAGATTGAGCGGTACCTTCTTGTAGGTGTAGATATCCTCCTCGTCAAGGTGCAGGTGTGCCGACAAAAAGGCGATCAAGCCTTTGTCAGCACCCTTGACCAACTCGAGGCGCACCGGTTGACCGCGATTGCGCGAACGCAGACCCTCTTGCAGAAGCTCCAAAAAGTCGTCCGCCTCCTCCTCTTCGATCTCGATATCGGCATTGCGCGTAACGCGAAAAGGGGTGGCGACAAGCGGCGTAAACCCGGGGAAAAGCGAAGCCAAAAAGTGCTCTACGACCGTCTCTACCGGTACAAAGGTATCCTCGTAGCGCAAAAAGCGCGGCAAGATGCGTGGGATGCGCACCAGTCCGTGCTTGATGTGCCCCGATTCGTCTTTGAGTGTGAGCGCCAAACCGAAGCTGAGGTTATTGAGGTGCGGAAAGGGGTGTGTCGCATCGACTGCGATCGGGATGATCACCGGATAGATCTCGTCGAAAAACTGCGCCTCGATCTGTGTTTTGGCTCTTTTGTCCAACTTATCGAAGGGACGGATGCGGACATGGTGTCCTTCCAACTTTGCCAAGATCTTTTTGTAGATCTTCTCTAAGCGCTCCTGCTCGCGATGCAGGTAGGCGCGTATGCGCTTGAGCTGCTCCGCGGGGGTTAACTTATCGGGACCGCTCTCGAAGATGCGCGCCTTAAAGAGGGTCTTAAGACCCGCGACGCGAATCATGTAGAACTCATCCAAGTTGGTGCCGTAGATCGCTAAAAATTTCAGTCGCTCCAGAGGCGGCAACGATTCGTCCGCCGCCTGTGCCAAGACGCGGCTATTGAACTGTAGCCAACTCAGTTCGCGGTTGAAGTAGAGCTCCGGTGCATCCAGATCGATCGCCATCCGATCCCTTTGGTAAAAAGTGGCACAATTATAACAAAAGTTAGGTAGCGATCTTTTTCGATTTGGAAAAATGGATCAGCTCTTCAGCGCTCGTGATGTTAGGCGGCAGGCTTTGCAGACTCTTTTGCATCA
>JALWQQ010000181.1 GCA_027083075.1 Campylobacteraceae bacterium | reverse complement strand
GAACTGACTTACCGGTGTCACCGACGTACCGTAACCGCCCTTCTCGACCACTTCGGTCATCGCCTTGAGCACTTCGGGGAACTTGTCGAGCTCGTTGTTGTCGCGCATCATCTGCGTGTTTGCCGTCAGCGCACCGCCCGGCATCGGCGCGAAAGGAATCAACGGCGACACCTGCGTCGCTTCGGGTGGGATAAAGTACTCCGCTAAGCACTCTTTGAGGCGCTCTTCATATTTAAGCACCTTCTCAACGGTCAAGTCACCAAGGTTATAGTCGGTTCCTTTTACCGCATGTAGCATCGTCAAGATATCGGGTTGCGAGGTACCGCCGCTCACGGGGCTTGCCGCCAAATCGATACCGTTTGCGCCCGCCTCAAGCGCCGCAAGATAAGAGGATACCGAGACACCCGCCGTCTCATGCGTATGAAGTCTTAGATGTACGCTCTCGCCAAGCAGCTTGCGCGCCATCGCGATGGTTTCATAGACTTTGTGCGGGTTCGCCGTACCGGAAGCATCTTTAAAACAGACGCTATCGAACGCGATGCCGCTATCGAGGATATTGCGTAGGGTCTTTTCATAGAAGGCGACATCGTGCGCCCCCTTGCATCCCGGGGGCAGATCCATGATCGTGACGACCACTTCGTGATTCATGCCGTACTTTTTGATCATCTCGCCCGAATAGGTGAGGTTATCGACATCATTGAGCGCATCGAAGTTGCGTACCGTCGTCGTACCGTGTTTGGCGAACATCTTGGCAAAGAGTTCGATCATCTCTCGACTGCCGGTATCGAGCATTACTGTATTGATACCGCGCGAGAGCACCTGAAGATTGACATCGGGTCCGACCACTTCGCGGAAGGCGTCCATCATCTCGAACGCATTCTCTTGAAGATAGAAGAAGAGGGTCTGAAAGCGTGCGCCGCCGCCAAACTCGAAGTGGGTGATCCCCGCCTCTTTCGCCGCCTCTACCGCGGGCAAAAAGTCGTCCATCAGTACACGACCGCCGAAGACGGACTGAAAGCCGTCCCTAAAGGTCGTATCCATCACATCGATATATTTTTTCGCCATGCCTGTGTGCCTTAGTTGGATTTTCGTTTACGATGTTCCGCAATAGCCGCCACGATCGCCGCCACATGGTGTGCGCTCTCTTGAGACGCCGTACCCGAAGAGGGGGCGACAGTGCTAACGGACTCTTTTTCGGGGAAGTATCTGTTGATGAGGCGCGCCATCAGCTGCATCATCAAAACAAGAACATAGAGGAAGACAAAGACGATTGTCATACCGAGTATCATAAATTTGATACTCTCGCCGACCAGATTGATTTCCATCCAATCACCTTTCAAAGGGTTTCAAAATTGTAATCTACCAAAGCTTTTGCCAACTTAAAAAAGACTATTTTTTTCGCTTTTTGCGACGTTTTGCGGAGCGCTCGCTCTGTTGCGCCTCGAAATAGTCGGCAAACATTCGCTCCACTTCTACCTCGTCATAGCCTATACGTGTACCCTGCGTATCGCTATAGTGCGACAAGGCGATGCTCAACAGTTTGCGTGTTGTTTCGTTTGGTGTCAGATCCGGAAAGTGCGCCAAAAGTGCTTCCGCCGCTTCGTCGATCTCGTGTGACGCAATGCGATCCGCTACCTCCTTAACCCTACTTAGATCTTCGTTTTGTGTGCGCTTTTCTATCGTCGCAAGTTGCATCTGTGCACCTACTTCTTTGCGGATGCGCTGCAACTCGCGGAACTCTTCGGTCGAAACCAGCGTGATCGCCTCACCGCTACGCCCCGCTCTACCGGTACGCCCGATGCGATGGACATAGCTCTGAGGATCGAAGGGAATATGGTAGTTAAAGACATGCGTCACATCGCGCACATCCAATCCGCGTGCCGCCACATCGGTCGCCACCATGATCTTCGTTTCGCCGCGGCGATACGACTTGATGATCTGCTCACGGTCGATCTGCTCCAGATCTCCATGCAATCCCGCCGCATTAAAGCCCAACGCGCAAAGGTGCTCGGTCAACCTATCGACTTCCCGTTTCATACGACAAAAGACGATGCATTTTTTGATCGGTTCGCGCTCCAAGAGCTCGACGATCGCCTCGTCACGCTGCTCCTCACGAATGACATAGTAGCGCTGATTGATGACGTTGTTGGTCGTCTCCTCCTCGCCGATGACCGAAAGGTATTCGGGTTGATAGAGGATATGTTGTGCCAACTCTTTGATCGGTTCGGGCATCGTGGCGGAGAAAAGCAGGGTTTGGCGGTTTTGCGGGATATACTCGAAGATCTCTTTGATGTCGTCCAAAAAGCCCATATCAAGCATCTCGTCCGCCTCGTCAAGCACGACGATCTCGGGATTGAGCACATCGATCTTGCCCTTCTTGTAGAGATCTTTGAGTCTTCCGGGAGTTGCGACGACCACCTGTACCCCTTTGTGGATCAACGCGATCTGCCGCCCATACCCTACACCGCCGTAAACCGTAAGGGTGCGAATGCCCGCGAAGCGTCCCAAGCGGTAAAGCTCGTCGCTTACCTGTGTCGCTAACTCGCGTGTCGGCGTGATCACCAAAGCGCGCTCTATCTCACCCTTTGCCAGCTTGTCCAAGATGGGCAAGCCGAATGCCGCTGTTTTACCGGTACCGGTGTGCGCTTGTCCCACTAGATCCTTGCCTTCGGCGATGATCGGTATCGCCCCCTCTTGAATCGGGCTTGCCTCTTTAAAGCCCGCTATCTTGATCCCTTTATTGATGGCGGGATGAAAACCAAATGTTGAAAATCTCATCTATACATAACCTTTCGTCGATAAAAAGAGAAGCGCTGCACCGAAGAGTATGCGATAGATACCGAAGGGTATGAAGGTGAAGCGCTGCAAAAATGCCAAGAGTAGCTTGATCGTCGCATAGGCTGTCGCAAATGCCACGACAAATCCAACCGTAAACGGAAGCAAATCTGCTTGCGCGAACTCATGATAGTGTTTGAGTAGATCGTAACCGCTTACTGTTGCCATAACCGGTACGGCAAGCAAGAAAGAGAACTCCGCCGCCGTCTTGCGATCGAGTCCGATCAAGAGTGCGCCCACGATCGTCGAACCTGCGCGAGAGGTGCCGGGAATGAGCGCAAAGACTTGTGCAACACCTATCGCAAACGCCTGCTTCATTGTCACCGACTCGACATCATGCACGCTGTGTGCTCTCTCTTTGTAAAAATGCTCGACGATCAAAAAGACGATACCGCCGACGATAAACATCCATGCTACCACAGCAACATCGAAAAGCGCTTTGATCTGCGACTTGAAGAGATAACCGATGATCGCGATAGGAAGAAAGGCGACAAAGAGTTTGATCCACAAACCGATCTTTTTGGGTGAAAACTTCTCGGGGTAGACCCCGATCACCGCCAAGATCGCCGCAAACTGGATGATCACCTCATAGGCTTTTAATAGGCTACCCTGCTTTAGTCCTAAAAAACCACTTGCAACGATCATGTGCCCCGTCGAAGAGATCGGCAAAAACTCGGTAAAGCCCTCGATAATACCTATGGTTATCGACTCTGCTACATTCAAGCGCTCACCCCTTACCTATTCTGTTTCCCTAAGCGACGCAACCCGAGAGACAAAGTAGAGCCATGTAGCTATACCTACAAATTTAAACCCCTCTTCGGCAACTTGCGTATACTTATATTTAAACGGCAAATGGTTCTGGATCAAATCCGTAAATATCGAGAGTGCAAGCAAAAATCCCGCCAACAAAAATGCAAATCCGTCTATCTTAACGATTCTCTTAAAGTGTCTCAACATGATCGCTAAAGCAATAAATGCATATGTTGCATAGCAAATCTTCTGATCGACATACCAATCGTGAATAAGAAAATAGTCGTCGATCGCCAAAAGCAAAGAGAATAGTCCCAAGAGAAAGAGCAGCTCTTTCGATCTGCGATCCCTCTCTTTGTAGGTCAATAAGCTAAACGAAGCGATGGCAAAGGCGGATATCCACATCCAAATACCGATCGCGGAGAGAAACCCTAGTAGCGCCGGCTCCTCCATCTGCTGAGGAAAATCTCTCAAAATCTCAATGATGGAATAATCTTCGTGCATCAAAATAATTAACGAAAGGGTATAGAATAGTATTGCCGGAACC
>JALWQQ010000180.1 GCA_027083075.1 Campylobacteraceae bacterium | reverse complement strand
TTGATCTATCTGCCGACCTTCGAGGCGATGCGATTTTTGTATGACGAAACCGTAGCCAAGACGCCGGGTTTGATGTTTGCGTTTATGTGGTGGTTTCGGAATAATGAGTAATGAGTAATGAGGAACAGAAGAGAGTGAAGAGAGAAGAGATAAGGTTTGATTTTAATGAGCAACGAGGAACGAGGAATCGAAATTTAGTGAAGGGTGAAGAGTCAAAGCATCGTCATTGTGGCAACGTTAAAAACTACGGGACAATATCGCCCGCTTCGTAGGCGGCATAGCAGACGCTACCGTCGGCAAAGCTGTTGACGGTAAGTTTAGAGAAGCTGTTGAGATAGTCCCAAAAGGCGCGTAGTGTTTCGATATCGACATGGGTTGCTTTAGCGGCAAGGGCTTCGCGCATGGTGCCCAGCCATTCGACGCGTGCCTTTTCGGTGATCGAAAAGTCGTCGTGCACGCGTATCATATATTCGTTGAGATCCATTCCTTGCGCTTCCTCTTCATAGACCTTGGGACCGCCGCAGATTTGGATAAAAAAGCGGCTATTTTTGATCTTGACCTGCTCGAATTCCGCTTCGTCTTGAGGGAAAAAATGGGCAATTTCGCTTTCATAGATCTTATCGTAAAACGCATACATCAGTTCGCGCATACCCTCTTCACCGCCGATCTCTTCATAAAAACGAGCGGGCGGCAAGGTGAAGTGAACACGCTCACCTTTGATAACGGGGTCGATAGGTAATGCAAAGATCTCTTTAGGGGTAGCCATCGCAACTCTTTTTTGCTTGCATTATATTTTATATAACTTAAGTTTATTTGTCATCGCAAAAGCGCTTTTGTAGACATTCGTATGCATCGATGCGCCTATCGCGCAGAAAAGGCCAGATGTCGCGCACCGCTTTGCTGCGTGTCTTTTCTACTTCTGCATAGAGTATGGTTTCGCTTTCATGGTCGGCTTGCGCAAGCATCTCACCTTGCGGACCGCAAACAAAAGAGCCGCCCCAAAAACGGATCCCTTTTAACACCCCGCTTGGATCGGACTCGAAACCGACACGATTGCAACTTAGTAGTGGGATACCGTTGGCGATCGCGTGGGCTCTTTGGATCGTTATCCAGCTCTCGCGTTGTCTTACCTTCTCCTCTTCGCTATCTTCGTCAAACCAGCCGATCGCAGTAGGGTAGAGCAGAAGTTCCGCTCCCTTAAGTGCCATGATGCGCGCCGCTTCGGGATACCACTGATCCCAGCAGACGAGTACTCCGAGCTTACCCACGCTTGTCTCTATAGGCGCAAAGCCGAGATCGCCTGGTGTAAAGTAGAACTTTTCGTAAAAGCCGGGATCGTCGGGGATGTGCATCTTTCGGTACTTCCCTGCTACCAAACCGTCCTTTTCAAAGACAACAGCGGTATTGTGGTAGAGTCCGGGCGCGCGCTTTTCAAAAAGCGAAGCAATCAGTACGATAGCGTTACGTTTTGCTACACCGCTCCAAAAGCGTAGATCCTCTTCGAAATTTTCGGCATACGTAAAAAAGTCGGTATCTTCGCTTTGGCAAAAGTATTCGTTTTGGTGCAACTCTTGTAGGAGTACGAGATCCGCTCCGTTCTTTGCCGCCTCTTCTATCATCGCTACGGTATGTGTAACGGTTGCCGCCTTGCTGCCGTGATAAGCTTGTTGTATCAGTGCAACTTTCATAACGGTAGTCTATCGAAAAGTACAAAAGAAAACAATCGACAGAGACTCGACAAAGTTTTTGTTATAATAAATCATAAATCTTGAAGAAGGAGGGCAACATGATGCGGAAGGTCGCGATCGTGCTTAGTCTTGCGTTGGTGCTTGGCGGTTGCGGTGGCGGTAGTACTGCCGACGGCATAAACTCCGGGAATGGAGGCAATACAAGCAGTGGTAGCAATACAGGTAGCTCGGGCAGCAGCGGCGGTACAGGTAGCGGAATCGGAGGTGGCAACAATAATACAAACGGAAATTCCGTCTGCATCAATGACGGATCCGGACAGACGCCTGCTTGTGTGATTGCTACGGAAGCCAACGTGACGGCATCGGAAAAGACGGCTATCGTCGATAGACACAACTACTATAGAAAACTTGCATCGGCTACAATCCCCAATCTTGTTTGGGACGATACGTTGGCTCTGCATGCGCAGACTTGGGCAAATTATTTGGCAAACTTTTATACCAATGCCGATGCAGATGCGGGACGCGCTCCACATGCAAGACTCTTTCAGACTGCCAAACATTCGGAAGATGACTATAACGAAGGTGAGAATATAGCACGATCGACGGCGCATATCGGTTTTGTTGCGCCAACACCGATAGACCCGAATGTAGAGTATACCCATCCTGCCACGGGATCTGCACGAGACCTTTACGATGTAAACGGTTCCGTCGATGCTTGGGCATCGGAGGCGTTTTACTATCAGGGTAATGCGGTTGACTCCGGTAATCTTCATAAGGTAGGGCACTATACGCAAATCGTGTGGAAAACTACGCGCAAGGTGGGATGTGGACGTGCGATCTCAAAGGTGTATACCTATTTTAATAATGTTGAAACCGTCTATTATGAGTGGGTTGTTTGCCGCTATAGTCCACCGGGTAACTACTTAGGGCAAAAACCCTATTAACGCGCCACTTGCATCGTGGCGCAGTGTAGGCTGCCGCCTTGTTCGATCAGCTTGCGGCAGTTGACGGGGATGATCTCTTTGCTTGGAAAGAGGCTTTTAAAAATCTCTCCCGCTTTTTGATCGTTGTATTTGTCACCGTAGGTCGGATAGATCAAAGCGGCGTTGGTGATCAGAAAGTTGGCATAGGTGGCGGGGAGTCTGTTGCCTTGGTTATCGTAAATCGCTTCGGGCATCGGTAGCGGTACGAGACGGTAAGGTTTACCATCTGCTTGCCTAAAGGTACGAAGCTGCGCCTCCATCGCTTTAAGTTCGCCGTAGTGCGTATCGTCGCTATCTTCACATGAAATATACGCGATCGTCGCTTCATCGACAAAGCGCACCAAAGTATCGATATGCCCGTCGGTATCGTCGCCTTCAAGTCCGCCGTGATCGAGCCAGAGTACACGCTTGGCACCAAGGTACGCTTGCAGTTTTGCTTCAACTTGCGTCTTTGTCAATCCGCCGTTGCGATTGGGGTTGCAAAGACAACGCGTTGTTGTCAATACCGTTCCTTTGCCGTCGTTTTCGATCGCACCGCCTTCAAGAACGAAGTCGATGCTCTCCATCGGCGTGGTTCCCATGAGCCCCGTTTTGTAAAGTTCGCTGTTGACACGATTGTCAAGTGTGGCGTCAAACTTTCCGCCCCACCCGTCGAAGGTAAAATCGAGTAGCTTCATCTCGCCGTTCTCTTCGACACTTATATAGCCGTAATCGCGTATCCATGTGTCATTGGTGGGGATCTTTAAAAAGATCATATTAAAAGTCGAGCAGAACATCTCCGAGATGCGTTTTTTGTCGTCGCAGAGGATATAGACCGGCTCTTTGTAGGCGATCGCCTGCGCGATGCGGATATGTACCGAAAGCGCCTCTTCGAGCGATTTGGGGTTGTTCGGGTCGTGCCAATCGGTATCTTTGTGCGGAAAGCTCATCAGTACGCAGCGCTGCGGCTCCCACTCGGCACGAAGACGTCTCATTGAGATACCCCAATGAGAAGTGAATAGTGAATAGTGAAGAGTGAAGAGTTTCGGTTTACATTGCTTCGCAATGCTTCTATTTTAGAATAAGTCATACATTATTCCTTGTACAAATAAAAGCTTTTCGCCAGAAAAGCATACCAGAATTCTTCACTCTTAATTCTTAACTCTTCACTTGACACGAAGTGTCACCGGCATACCATAACTCTTCACTGTTCACTATTAACTTTTCACTTGACACAGCGTGTCGCGACCATACCAAAACTCTTCGCTCTTGCGCTATAATACGCCATGGCAAGCATAGAACTATCCAAGACAAATCTACTGCACAATCTTGATCTCCTTGCACAAAAGGTGGGCGCGATGTCGCGCATTGCCGCAGTGCTCAAGGATAACGCTTACGGTCACGGGCTTGAACTTGTCGCGCCTATGTGCGTTGAAGCGGGGGTGCGCAAGGCGGTGGTGCGCACTACCGCCGAGGCGCAAAAGATACTCGAATATTTCGATGAGGTGCTCATCTTGTGCGATCGCGCCGTTGCGCATCCAAAGTTGCGTTTCGCACT
>JALWQQ010000179.1 GCA_027083075.1 Campylobacteraceae bacterium | reverse complement strand
CGACGGGGAGCTTATCCCTATTTCACCCTCCGAAATCCAGAGAAAAATTCTTCAAATCTTCGAAGAGTAAAATGTGTGTCCCAACGCGGAAGTCGGGAAGAGATTGAAGAGGCGCTTGAAGCACTCAACGATGCGATGCAAGAGGAGATCGAGGTGATCTCTGAAAAGTATATGCCCGAGAACTATCCTATCGAAACAGTACCTATTAAAGCAAAAAAGAGCGATATAGAGATCAAAACCTGCGCCATCGTATGGCGCCCGCTACCGTAGAACTATCCTCTAACGATAAGAGTGCTTTCGGTCATCTCGATCAGGCGATTTTCTCTAAGATGTGACACTATTTTTTCGATATGGCATACAAAGAGTTCGAGCAATTGCTTATTGGTGATATTGCCCGTCGAGATATAGATGAGCTTATAGGGTTTTGCGGAAATCAGTAGCGATTCTATAAAGTCGGCATCCTTGCTAATCAACACTCTCTTTTCTTCAATGGAGATACGATTTATCTCGCTATCTTTTGTACCGTTTCTGTTTGGTAAATCCAGAGTATGTATCGCATCATACCCCCTATACTTAAGCAGCAGTGCCAACTTTTTAGGCAATTGTGCATCGACGATAAATTTCATTAGGCAACATCAAGAGTGTGCATCGATTTCACATGTGTAAGTTTAGAGGCATAAAGTAGACTTGCCAAGATGTCTTCTTTATTTAAGTCTTCATAGTCCTCTAAAATCTCATCGACTGACATGCCGCTACTCAAGAGTTGCAAAATCATCTCTACGGGATAACGCAACCCCCTTATCGAAGGCTTGCCGTGACATATATTGGGATCGATAGTGATTCTTTTGAGTAGGTCTTCCATTCTTTCGCCTTTTGAAGTATGTGCTATTGCTTATAGTAGCATCATGGAGTTAATGAGAGATTAAAGAAGAGCCTACCCTCTGCTGCCGGGTTTGATCGCTTCACCGGCTCCTGCTTTACAAAGCGGGCACGCTTCGGGTTCGTAGGTTTCGAAGTAGAAGTCGCCGAGTGCAAAGAGCGGTATGTCCGTTTCGAGTTTGCATTCGACTTTGGCGCTACCGTTTTCGTTGTCGTATCGTTTGCAGATGCCGCGGTTTGCCAAGGCGGCATAGGCAACCGGCTTAGCGCCAAGCTTGCGTAGTGCATCGGCCGCTTTACGTGCCGAACCGCCGGTAGTAATGATATCTTCACAGATGATAACGCGTTCACCCTCTTTTACACCAAAACCGCGCCTAAGTACCATTGTGCCGTTCTCTTTTTCGACAAAGATGGAGCGCAGATCCATGGCTTGTGCCAGCGCAAAACCCGCGATGAGCCCGCCTATTGCAGGTGCGCAGACCGTATCGGCTTCGATACCCGCTTCGCGGATCTTTGTAGCAAGGGCTTGTGCTAAACGCATCGCCTGTGCCGGCGACTCTAAAACCTTGGCACTTTGCAGATAGTACGGTGAATGTTTGCCGCTGGCAAGTAGGAAGTGACCCTCAAGAAGCGCACCCGCCTCTTTGTAGATAGACGCAAGATCCATCGTTAGACTTTCATGATGTCGGCTTCTTTGGCTTTGAGCAGCTCGTCGACTTTTGCGATATGTGTATCGGTGATCTTTTGTACTTCATCGAGTGCACGTTTTGCTTCGTCTTCGCTGATCTCTTTCTCTTTTTCAAGGCGTTTGATTTTATTGTTAGACTCTTTGCGTACATTGCGTATCGCAACACGCGCATTTTCCGCCATTGCTTTTGCCTGCTTAACGATCTCTTGGCGTTGCTCACTTGTCATCGGCGGGAAAAAGAGCTTGATAAAGTCGCCGTCATTGTTAGGATGTACGCCGATATTGGCTTCTTGGATCGCCTTTTCTATCTCGCCGAGCATCGACTTCTCCCAAGGGGTGATCGCGATAGTCGTCGCATCGGTGGCGATAACGCTGCCGACTTGGTTAAGCGGCGTGGGCGTACCGTAGTAATCGACCTTGATGTTATCTACGATAGCGGTTGTCACCTTGCCGGTTCGCAAGGTGGCAAACTCTTTTTTCATGATCTCGATGCTTTTTTGCATATGCTCTTTTGTCTGCTCATAGATTTCATTTAACATCCGATACTCCTTTGACCGGTTCTTTTATTGTACCGTGTATGGTCTCAAGTGCCATAGGCACACAGGTTATTTGTTGTTTGCAGGTGCTTTTTCGGGCGTAGCGGGAATCACTTTGTTGTTTTTAGGAACGATCTTGTCGACTACCGAACGCTGATGCTCTTTGGTGTAAAGATAGCCAAGCGCCAAAGTGTTTACTACAAAAAGGATCGCCAAGGTAAAGGTGGCTTTTGCCAAAAACCCTGCCGGTCCTTTGGCACCGAAGAGCGATTCATTGCTTCCGCTATAGGCACCAAGCCCGATACTCGAACTCTTTTGCAATAGCACAACAATGATGATGGCAACTGCCAATACGATTTGTAAAATAAAAAGCGTGGATGTCATTGATGACCTCTTGTTTAGATATAATTGCGGCGATTATATCCAAAAATGAATGAAACAAGGGTAAAGAGGTGAAGTCCCCCACAGGCAAGGATCCGGTGGTCGACACGTTCTCTCGCTATGCCGAAAGCTACGGTCACTATAGCATTGTGCAGCAGGCGGTGGCACGCGAGCTGATCATCCCTATTGAGAGTTTTGGTGCTCATGTTGTCGATATCGGATGCGGCGAGGGGATGCTCTGGCGGACGATAGACGCAAATACTAAAGCCGGGATCGAGCGCTATCTTGCGACGGATAAGAGTGCAGCGATGCTTTCGGCACATCCCGATGAACCGTGCATCGAAAAGCGCCCTCTTGACTTTAACGATATAGAGGCGTTAGTATCTCTGGCAAGAAAGGGGCGCTTCGAGACGCTTCTCTCCTCTTCCGCTCTGCAGTGGAGCATCGATCCGCAGGAGACGTTTCGTGCTCTGGCAACACTTGCGCATCAGGCGCATATTGCCGTATTTACTTCGGGCACCTTCGCTTCGCTACATCGAGCCTTGGGCGTACAATCTCCCATAGCCGATGCACCGCTTTTTGCATCGATTTTTGAGAAGTACTATGACGGTAATGTCGTTTTAAAGCGCTATAGGTTGCGTTTCGATAGTGCCGAAGAGGCGTTGCGTTATATCAAAAAGAGTGGTGTAAGCGGCGGTGTAAAGCGTGCAAATATCGCCGCACTTCGTAGATGGATAAGAGACACCGAGACACCTGCTTTGGAGTTTGAAGTACTCTTTATGCGCGGTGACTCTCGCCTGCTCTAATCATCGCTTCCGAAGATGCCAAGCAGTTGCAAGATCGAAGTAAACATATTTAAAAAGTCGAGGTAGAGTGACACTGCCGCATCGACAGGAGAGTCGTAAGCGCCGTTTGCGATATTTTGCGTATCGTAGATCGTAAAAAGCCCGAAGAGCAAGATCACACCTGCGGTGATGACAAGGTGTAACGGTCCGCTATGCAAAAAGAAGTAGTTGACCAAAGAGGCAACGATAACGACGATGAGCGTGATAAAGAGCCCCTTGCCCCAGTGCGCATAGTCTCTTTTGGAATTGATCGCAAAAAGACTCAATGCACCGAAGAGCACAGCTGTCATCAAAAAGGCATTACCTATGACCGCGCCCTTGCCCATGCCGATAAACATTGCCAAAAGCGGTACCAGCGAAACACCGGTAAGGAAGGTAAACAAAAAGAGCATAAAGAGATTGAGTCCGGGCTTACCTCTTGACATACTCAGTCCAAAAAAGAGAACCAGTAGCTCTGCACCGAAGATAACCCAGCGCATCTGCATCACCTGCATAGCAAAGGGCATTGTCAAGTAGGCGCCAAGTGCGGCGGTAAGCATACTTGCCGCCAGAAGCTGATAGGTTTTTTTCATAAAGTCTACGGTTGCGCTCTCTTGTGCGTAACCCGCTTGTGCGATA
This sequence comes from Campylobacteraceae bacterium, assembly GCA_027083075.1. Taxonomy (GTDB): domain Bacteria; phylum Campylobacterota; class Campylobacteria; order Campylobacterales; family Sulfurovaceae; genus JALVPA01. Next base: position 274 of record JALWQQ010000179.1, on the reverse strand, counting down.
TAGTCGCGTTCTTGTAAAGCCATAGATGACTCCTTCTTTATTGGTTTTCGGAAGTATAGTGCGAATAGATTAACCCGACATTAATCTTCGTAATACCATACATTATATTATTAGTACCAAAGATCTAACAAGGGTTTAAAAAAAGAGAAAAATTTTGTGTTTTTCTTCCAAAAACTCTTGACATCCTCTAAATTCACTGCTATAATACGCCTCCACAAACACAGAGACCTCTTAAAAAAGAGACTCTAAAGAGCGTGTTGCTCAGATGTGTTTG
>JALWQQ010000178.1 GCA_027083075.1 Campylobacteraceae bacterium | reverse complement strand
TACGCTTAGACGAAGCATTTCTACAAGCGGCGGAGTTGCTCTACCGTACCCAAGGCAAAGTGATCGTTACCGGCGTAGGCAAATCGGGGCTTGTCGGCGCAAAGATGGCGGCTACTTTTGCCTCTACTGGCACGCCGAGCTTCTTTTTACATCCGACAGAAGCACTCCACGGCGACCTGGGTATGATAGGCAAAACAGACAGTGTAGTTGCGATCAGCTATAGCGGTGAGAGCGAAGAGCTTACTAAGATCTTGCCGCACCTTAAACGATTTGAAATCCCCCTTGTGGCGCTTTGCTCAAAGTGTGACTCGACACTGGGTCGTTATGCCGATGCTTTTGTTGATATAAGCGTTGAGAAAGAGGCGTGCCCGCTCGGTATCGCTCCCACCGCCTCAACAACGCTTACAATGGCACTGGGTGACGCACTGGCGGCAGTGCTGATGAAAAAACGCGGTTTTCGTAAAGAGGATTTCGCTTCGTTTCACCCCGGCGGCTCGCTTGGTAAGCGGCTCTTTGTCAAAGTAGAAGATCTGATGCGAAGCGAAGGGTTGCCTATCGTAGAGAGCGCTACACCCTTTAAAGAGGCGCTTGTTGCGATGAGTCGCGGTAGGCTAGGACATCTGCTCTTTGTCGATGAAGCGGAAAGGTTGCTTGCGATATTAAGCGACGGCGATCTGCGTCGCGCACTGCTTTCGGAAAGTCTTGATACCGATCGACCTGCGATCGAATACGCTACGCGCGAACCGAAAAGAATCTCTCTTGAAGAGGGGCTTTTGGCGGTAGATGCCTTGAGGATGATGGAAAAGATGCAGATACAACTTATGCCGATCGTCGATGCAAAGGATCGCCCGATAGGGGTAATTCACCTGCACGATCTGGTTGAAGCGGGGATAGGCGCATGAAAGAAGCAATGCGTATCAACAAATATATCGCACACCATACCGCCTACAGCAGAAGAGAGGCGGATAGGCTTATCGAAGAGGGACATGTGAGCCTCAACAAACGTCCCGTTACGGAACATGGTACACTTGTGCAGCCGGGTGATCGCGTCAGCATCAAGGGCAAGGTGATCAAAGAGCGCAAAGGCTTCACCGTCGCCGTCTACAACAAACCCAAAGGGGTACTGGTCAGCAAAAAGGATGACAGAGGAAGAACCACGATCTACCATCTGCTTCCCGGAAAACTGAGACGCTTTATCCCGGTCGGTCGGCTTGACTTCGCTTCCGAAGGGCTCCTGCTGCTTACCGATGCGCCGGAAGTCGCCGATGCACTGATGCGAAGCGCGCTGCCTCGCACCTACAACATCAAGATAGACAAACCGCTTAGTGCTGCGATGTTGCGCGCGATGGAGGAGGGGCTTGCGCTTGAGGATGCTACGGCGGGGGCTCATAAAAAGAGTGAGATCGTCTCGATGCGCTTTGCGGCCTTTGAAGAGGTCGTTGTACGCAAAGAGGGCAAACGCTACACCAAGCTACGCGTTACTATCCGCGAAGGCAAAAACCGTGAGCTTCGCCGCTTTTTTGCTCACTTCGGCGCGGAAGTGCTCGATCTTAAACGTGTTGCATACGGATGGATAGCGCTTAATAACCTTCCCGAAAACAAAACGCGCTATCTTGATAAAAAAGAGTATGCCAAACTTCACGCCTTTTTGGACGAGATGCAAAAAGGGAAGTAGGCGCCATGCAACTTGCCAACCGTTACCGCCCCCGCAGTTTTGACGAGATGGTAGGGCAAACCTCGCTTGTGGGCAAAGAGGGGATCGTGCGGCTTTTGGTTGAGAAGGGGGCAATGCCGCACGCCTTTTTCTACGGTCCGCCCGGTAGCGGTAAGACGACCTTGGCACGCATCATCGCCGATACGCTCGGCAACCCCTTTTACGAGCTTAATGCCACTACGCTCAAGATCGATACGTTGCGCAAAATCTTTAAAGATCACGAGGGTGCCCTGCAAAAGCCCCTGCTCTTTATCGACGAGGTGCATCGCCTGAGCAAAAACCAGCAAGAGGTTTTACTGCCCTATATGGAAAAAGGTGCGGGTATCGTTATCGGCGCTTCGACCGAAAACCCCTACTATGCCCTGACCGCCGCGATGCGTTCAAGGGCACACCTCTTTGCCCTTGAAGCGATAGACGGTGCGGCAGCCGAAGCGTTCTTAAAGCGTGTCATAGTCCAAGAGAAGATCGATATAGAAGTAGAGGCGTTTGCCTATCTCATCTCTTCAAGCAGCGGTGATCTGCGCGCCGCCCTTAACCTACTCGAGAGTGCCGCCGCCATTGCGCCGAAAGTAACGCTGCAACTACTCAAACGCCTGCGTCCGCAGGCCATAAGAGACGGCAGCAGCGAAGCGTCAAGCCACTACGACCTGACCTCTGCCATGATCAAAAGTGTGCGCGGTAGCGATATCGACGCAGGTCTCTACTATCTGGCACGCCTCATCGAAGGAGGTGAGCCACCCGAATTTCTCGCAAGGCGCTTAGCGATACTCGCAAGCGAAGATATCGGCAACGCCAACCCAAACGCGCTCAACCTTGCCGCCTCTACTGTCACCATCGTTGAAAAGATCGGCTATCCCGAAGCGCGCATTCCCTTAGCGCAACTGCTTGTCTATCTTGCCGCTTCGCCCAAATCCAACAGTAGCTACAAGGCGATCAATGCCGCACAAAAGGCGATCAAAGAGGGGCTCATCTTGCCCGTGCCCGAACATCTCAAAACACACCCGAAAAACTACCGCTATCCGCACGATTTCGGCGGTTGGGTTGCGCAAGAGTATCTAAGCGAAACACAACACTTTTTTAACTTTAGCGATATCGGCTTTGAAAAGAGACTGCACGAATGGCACCAAAAAATCACACAGAAGCAGTAATTCACAATCGACACACGATGCCTATGGTATAATGATAACAAAAGATGGAAAGGAACGAGAATGAAACACGCAAGCGCTTTCGTGCTTTTTGTGTTGCTCCTTGCAGGGTGTGTTAACCAAGAGATGATCAATGACCCTGCCGTGCAAACGGGTGCGGTCGTCGGTGCGGTCACCGGCGCGGTTATCGGTGGAAATGCAGGCAAAAAAGACGGAACGAATATCGCTATTGGCGCAGCGACCGGTGCGGTACTTGGCGGTGCAATCACCGGTGCCGTAAGAGGCAGCAGACCCAAACCGGTCAATACCGGCGGATGGCAATAAAGAGAAAGGAGAAAAAATGAAACCGATCACACGGAAAAGATCGTTTATTGCGGTATCGCTTTCGGCGTTGCTGCTATCGGGCTGTTTCAATCAGCCCGGACTGGTCAAAGACGATAGCTACAATCGTACAAAAGTGGGTGCTGTTCTCGGTGCTATTGCCGGAGCTGTTGCGGGTTATAACACAAAAGGCAAGGACAAGAGAAAACGTGCTGCTATCGGTGCGGTACTTGGCGCGGCAGCAGGTGCGGGCATCGGCTATGTGCTTGACAAGCAAGCCAATGAGGTTGCCGAAGCGCTCGGTACGGGTGTGGAGAATGACCCCTTGGCGGCACTTGACCCTGAGCGAAGCATTATCGTCAGCAAGCACCCCGGCTATGTACATATCCTCTTTAGAGACAAAATGATGTTCCCTTTTGGCTCTTCAAAGCTTAGACCAAGCGCTAAAATGAAGGTACTTAAGGTAGCAAAACTACTTGAGCGCTATCCGCAGACGATCGTCGGTGTAGCCGGCTTTACCGACAATGTAGGTAGCCGAAGCTTCAACCAAAAACTATCCGAAAAACGTGCACGCTCTGTTGCCGACCTGCTCTCGGTCAACGGCTATCCGCATACCAAAGGGTGCGCCTTCGACAAACCGATAGCGCCCAACGATACGGCACAAAATCGTGCACTCAATAGACGCGTAGAGGTCTACCTCTTTGCCAACGAGGCATCGATGGTAGATCCATGCGTCAACTAAATACGCTGTTTTGCAGATTTCACGGCTGATCGGAGAGCTCTTTAAAGCTCTCTGTGTAGGCGACGCTTGGCCTCGTCACTTGAGATTTTTCCCATCAAAAAATCATCTTCTATCTTTTGTATTCTTCGCTTGATTTCACTTTTGATCGGCTCGCCGTGTACCCTGTCGTCAACAAAAGCCTTCATCTCTTCAAATTTAGGAAACATCGATAGCGTCTTGTCCCTCAATTGACTTGCGCGCCATACCTGCGTTTGCACATCTTTTTGTGCACCCTCAAGCGACAAGATCGGTCGTCCTATGC
>JALWQQ010000177.1:2688-4244 GCA_027083075.1 Campylobacteraceae bacterium | reverse complement strand
CATCAACATCACCCTTTTTACCGATATTCGCGAAGCGGCACAAAGTGACGATATCGACAAAAGCGTCAACTACCGCACTATCGCCAAAAAGGCGCTGGCGATCGCCGAAAACGAAGCCTACTTCACTGTCGAGACCTTAGCGGAACACATCGCGCGCATCGCCTTTGAGGAACCAAGACTCAAACGTGTTCGCGTACGCATCGAAAAGCCGGGCGCGGTGCGCTTCTCCGAGTCGGTCGGTGTCGAGATCGAGCGTGAAAGAGGCGACATTGCATAGACCCTACCGCGCCTATCTCATGCTTGGCAGCAACATCGCACCCAAACGCCATCTGCCCCAAGCGTGCGAACTGCTTGCCAAGCGGCTTCGCATCCTTGATGCCTCGTCGGTCTGGCAAACCCCGCCCATGGGTATGGAGGGGGAGGATTTTCTCAATGCCGCGCTCAAGGTGGAAAGCGATCATAACATCGAAGCGCTCAAATACGCGGTCCTGCGCCCCATCGAGCGGCAACTCGGACGCACTCGCGGCGAGGATAGCTTCGTGCCCCGCCCGATCGATATCGATATCGTGATTTTTGAAGATGAGGTGGTCGATGAAGAGCTTTGGCGCTATGCACACATCGCCGTACCGATGGCGGAACTTCTACCCGAACTGCCGCATCCTACGAAGGCGATAAAGCTCGCGGATTTTGCAAAGCAACTGCCCCAAGCGGGTTTTATACAGCGTGACGATGTGGTGCTAAACTTTGAGTCGCTTATGAAAGGATAGTGCTCTTTTTGTAGGTTATATCCTACATAAATAGAGGCATTTTGTAGGTTGTATCCTACAAATATCACCCCTATGTCGCTACCGCTCTGCCAAGCTTTGCTTCGACCGAGGCGACTTTTTTGCCCAAGCGTCCGACGGGACCTTCGCGCCAATCAACTTTGATAGCACAATAAACCCTACCGCAGCTTTGTTGCAAGAGGCGATAGGCTTCGTCGATCAGCGCCAACGCTTCACCCGTCGTTTCGGTCTCGATGATGGTGCCCATCGGTGTCATCTTGTAGGCAACACCGCTCTTGTCGATAAGGTCGATCACTTGCGCGACATAGGCGCTTTTGCTCTGAGTTTTTTCGGTGGGAAAGATGGCAAACTCTACCAAGGCACTCATGAGGATCCTTTTGTGCTTTTTTAGATATCATACCCTATGCAGACTAAAGAGGTACTCATCGTCGGTGCGGGCGCGGCGGGAATGGCGGCGGCGATCACATTGGCTCGCCACGGTATCGAGACGGTCGTTTTAGAGCGCAATGAGCGCATCGGCAAAAAGATCTTGGTCTCGGGTAATGGCAAGTGCAATATCGGCAACCGCCACATCGCGCCGCAGCGCTTCTACTCTAACAACCCCGACTTTATCGTCCAAGCGCTTAAGGGATTTGACACCACGCACATCGAATCCTTTTTCGCCTCTTTGGGTTTGGCGCTCGTTGAAGGCAAAGAGGGAAAGCTCTTTCCAATGTCGTTGCAGGCTTCGAGTGTCACCGAAGCGCTTAAGGATGAAGCCGAGCGTCTGGG
>JALWQQ010000177.1:646-2678 GCA_027083075.1 Campylobacteraceae bacterium | reverse complement strand
TACGAAGCGGCGATCGGAGATGGCGCGCTCGTTTTGTGGTGCTTACCGCAGGCTCTGCTGCCGCACCGCAACTGGGCGGCAATACCGGTGGCTACGAGATGGCGCAAGCACTGGGGCACACGATTGTAGAGCCTACGCCGAGTCTGGTGCAACTGGTCTCTGATGAGAGATGGGTGCAAGGCTGCGCCGGTGTCAAGATCGCCGGAAGCGCAACACTATATGTCAACAACAAAGCACAGCTCACCAAAGAGGGCGATCTCCTCTTTACGCGCTACGGCATCAGCGGTTTGGCGATCTTGGATCTCAGTCGCGAAGCCTCCCTCGCCCTCAAACAAGGTGCGGCGTGTCATCTGACGCTTGATCTCATGCCACACTATACCAAAGCGCAACTCGGCACGCTTTTAAAACGCCATATCGATACAACGCGCAACCGCAAGCTCTCGCGATGGCTACACGGTTTTTTGAATAAAAAATTGGTACCGATCATCTTGCAACAATCGCACTGCAAGGCAAAAGCGGAAAAGGATCTCAACACCAAAGAGCTCAACCGTTTGGTGCATGCCATCAAGCACCTCAAGCTCACCATCTGCGACACCAAAGGCTTCAAGCACGCCGAAGTGGCAACCGGCGGCATCAATACACACGAAATCGATGCGCAGACAATGTGCTCAAAGCTGATTGATGGACTCTACTTTGCCGGTGAGATTGTCGACGTTGATGGTGAGAGAGGGGGCTTTAACTTCCACTGGGCGTGGAGCAGCGGCATCAGAGCCGCGGAGGCGATCGCAAGTCGTTATGATAAGAAAAAGGGTTGATTACTCTTTAAGGATTGGGCACTACTTACCCTGCTTCATCTCTCTTGCCAAGCGTCTGCGCATCACCGGATCGAGATACTTTTTGCGGATACGAATCGACTCGGGGGTCACCTCTACCAACTCATCGCTCTCGATCCACTCTAACGCCGCTTCCAAACTCATGCGCTTGGGCGGTACGAGTTTGATTGCATCGTCCGCACCTGCCGAGCGCATATTGGTCAGTTGTTTGGCTTTGAGCGGATTAACCTCCAAGTCTCCGGGTCGGGCGTTTTCACCGATGACCATCCCGTTGTAGACCTTCTCTTGCGGTCCGATAAAGAGGATGCCGCGCGCTTGAAGGTTATAGAGCGAAAAAGCAACCGCCTCGCCGTTTTCGGTCGAGACCAACGCCCCTTGCGTACGGCTGGTAACCACCCCCGTATAAGGGCGATACTCCAAAAAGGAGTGGTTCATGATCCCCTCGCCTTTGGTGTCGGTCAAAAACTCCGACCGAAAACCGATGAGTCCGCGCGCCGGGATCTCAAACTCGATGCGCACCGTACCATCAGGCATCGGTGTCATCGAGGTCATCTCCGCCTTGCGCTTGCCCAACTTCTCGATCACCGCGCCTTGATGCACCTCGGGCACATCGATCACGAGATGCTCAAAGGGCTCCATGCGCACACCGTTTTCCTCCTTGACCACCACCTCGGGGCGTGCCAACAAAAACTCAAAGCCCTCGCGGCGCATGTTTTCCGCCAAGATGCCGATCTGTAGCTCACCTCTACCCGAAACCTTGAAGCTCGCATCGCCCAACGGCTCCATGCGCATCGCGATGTTGGTCTCCATCTCCTTTTCCAACCGTTCGCGCAGCTTATTGGAAGTGACATGTTTACCCTCGGTGCCTGCCAACGGGCCGTCATTGACACTAAAGATGACCGAGAGCGTCGGCTCTTCGATATGAAGCGGATCGAGTGCAACAGGATGTGCGGGGTCGCTAACGGTATCGCCCACATCGATGTCGGCAAAGCCGGCAATCGCCACGATGTCCCCTGCCTCGGCCTGCTCGATCTCGATGCGCTCCAGCCCCTTGAAGCCGATCAGCTTACTGATGCGGCTTTTGCTTTTGCTACCATCGGCTTTGAGCAGCAGATACTCATCGCCCTTTTTCAGGCTTCCGTTAAAGATGCGTGCGATCCCTATACGACCGACGAAGTTGTCGCTATCGAGTGTGAAGA
>JALWQQ010000177.1:0-636 GCA_027083075.1 Campylobacteraceae bacterium | reverse complement strand
CCCTTCAGGGTAGGGCACATGCTCCAAGATCGCTTCAAAAAGCGGTGTCATATCGTTGTTTGCATCCTCAAGTTCCCACTTGGCATAGCCGTCGCGCGCCGCGGCATAGAGTACCGGAAACTCCAGCTGTGCTTCGTTGGCATCGAGTGCTACCAGCAGATCAAACACCTCGTCAAGCACGCGCTCGGGCTCGGCACCCTCTTTGTCGATCTTATTGATCACCACCACCGGGATGAGTCCCAAGCCGATCGCCTTTTTGAGTACGAACTTGGTCTGCGGCATCACCCCCTCTTGGGCATCGACCAGTAGCAGTACCCCATCAACCATCTTGAGCACACGCTCCACCTCGCCGCCGAAGTCGGCGTGCCCCGGTGTGTCGATGATGTTGATCTTGTGATCGCCGTAAGTAATGGCGGTATTTTTCGACAAGATCGTAATACCGCGCTCCTTTTCGATATCGTTGCTGTCCATCACCCGCTCGTCAACCTCTTGGTGTGCGGCGAAGGTGCCGGATTGTTGCAATAGCTGGTCAACCAAGGTGGTTTTTCCATGATCGACGTGGGCAATGACGGCAATATTTTTAATCTTTTGCATCGAAAATCGTTCCTATTTTTTTCGGGATTATATCTTAATTGA
>JALWQQ010000176.1 GCA_027083075.1 Campylobacteraceae bacterium | reverse complement strand
TCAAAAGCGAGATATATGCCGCCTATAAACGTTATACCGATCGTTATCTAAAACGGCTACATCAAGAGATCGGCGCGCTTAAACATCGTAAACGCAAAAGTTTGGCAAAACGCAGAGGTATCGAAAAAGAGATCGCACGCATCGAGGCATCGCGCAAGCGCTACGAGGCACAAAAGCGACAAAAAGAGAAGCTACTCAAGCGACTTGCCGATGACGAGGAGCGCTATACCAAGCGTCTCGAGGCATTAGAGGATAAGCAAAACGACCTAAGAGAGACGCTGGCAAAACTCAATATCTTGCGCCAAAAAGAGGTTGAGGAGGCAAGAAGACGCGCGGAAGCCAGAAAGCGTGCGATACGCTTGGAGCGAGAGCGCAAACGTAAGTTACGCTTGGCGCGTGCCAGAGCCAGAGCCAAGGCGCGCAAAGCAAGAGAGGCGTTGCGACGCGCCAAAAAAGCGGCAGAGCGTGCCAAGGCAAAAAAAGCATTAGAGGCGGCACAAAAGGAGGCGAAGCGGGCGTATGCCGAGAGTCAGAAGGTACGCAAGATCAACTCTTCGTACAAAAAACCGCCTGTTTATCACTATCGCGGCGGCAAGACCTTCTCGCCCCTGCCCGGTGCTAAACTGGTGCGAAGTTTCGGTACCTATGTCGATCCGATCTACAAGATTAAGATATTTAACGACGGTATCACCCTTAAGGCACCGCGCCCCGACGCTACGGTGCGTGTCGTTTTAGGGGGCAAGGTGGTCTTTGCCGGCGAGACGAGCATGTTGGGTAAAGCGGTCGTTGTCTATCACGGTAGCGGCATGCATACCATCTACGCCGGACTCTCCAAGATCGCGCCGACGATTCATAAAGGCAGCAAGATCGCCAAGGGCTACATTATCGGCAAAGTACACAAAAAGTTGATCTTTCAAGCGACCAAAAACTCTAAGCACATCAACCCGCTGAGACTTATTCGCCTTTAACCCATCCTTGGGTATAATCGCGAAACCATTTGCAAGGGTGTAGTGTGATCAAGAGAGTCTTGGTGAAGTTTTCCGGTGAGGCATTGGCAGGTAGTGAAGGCTATGGGATCGACACGCAGATCCTAAACTATATCGCCGAAGAGATCAAAACCTTGGTCGATATCGGTATCGAGGTAGCGGTGGTTGTCGGCGGCGGCAATATCATCCGTGGTGTCTCGGCCGCCAAGGACGGGATCATTAAGCGTACCTCGGGTGACTACATGGGGATGTTGGCCACCGTGATCAACGGTGTGGCGATCCAAGAGGCATTGGAGCACGCCGGTGTGACCGTGAGGCTGCTCTCTGCGATCGACATGCATGAGATCGGCGAACCCTTTATCGTCAGAAGAGCGCGAAGACATTTGGAGAAGGGGCGCGTCGTCGTCTTTGTCGCAGGTACGGGCAACCCCTACTTTACGACCGATACCGCCGCTACGCTTCGAGCAAGCGAAGTGGAAGCCGATCTGCTCATCAAGGCGACTAAGGTTGACGGAGTATATGACAAAGACCCCAATAAGTATGACGATGCGGTGAAGTACGAGACGCTAAGTTATGACGAGGCGCTCAAGGATCGCATCAGGGTCATGGACGATACGGCGATCGCACTTGCTAAAGAGAACGGTCTGCCTATCGTGGTATGCAATATGTTTGAAAAAGGCAATCTTAAAAAGATCGTGCAGGGTGATATGTCGCTCTGTTCGGTAGTAAAATAGACAAAGGATCAAGATGCAACGACTGGAGAAGATCTCTGCACAAGCTTTGGAGCGTGTTAATTTCGATAAATATCTTTTGGCAAAAGCGGTAGGCAAGCGCGCCGAAGAGCTTAATGCAGGCGCAAAGCCGCTTGTCGATGTCGATGTCAAGAAGCATAAGTTTACCGATATCGCCTTGATGGAGATCGCCGAAGGGAAGCTTTCTGTCGGCAAAGAGGAGTAGTCTTTGGACCCTTTCTTGCAGCGTGTCCGCGAGACAAGGGAGCTTGAGAAAGCCAAAGCACTACTCTTTGAAACGCTTGAGCAAGTTGACGAGAAGACGGTAGAGGCGCTGGCATTTGCCGAAAGCGCACACGAAGGACAATATCGAAAAAGCGGTGAACCCTACATCGTGCACCCTGTCTTGGTTGCTGCCATCACCGCGTGGATCGGCAACGACAACACGATGGTACAAGCGGCGTTGCTACACGATACCGTTGAAGATACGGATGTTACGCTTGAAGAGATAGTGCAACGCTTCGGTGACGACGTGGCGCATCTTGTGTCGGGCATGACAAAGATCGTCGCCATTCGTGACGAGGAGCTTGCACCGTCGGGAAGCGACGAGAGGCTGATAGGTTCGGCACTAAGCTTTCGCAAGATGTTGATCGCATCGGTCAAAGATGTGCGTGTCTTACTCATCAAGCTATGTGACAGGCTGCACAACATGCTAACTCTTGATGCGCTGAGTGCACAAAAGCAGCGCCGTATCGCCGAAGAGACCTTGGTTGTCTATGCGCCGATAGCGCACAGACTCGGTATCGCCAAGATCAAAAATCAACTCGAAGATCTCGCTTTTTACTACATCTACCCCGATGACTATGCCAAGATCGACAGCTACTTAGAGCGCCATGCACAAGATCTACAACTGAAACTCAACGCCTTTATCTCGAAGATCAAGCAAAAGATGCTACAAAACGGCTTTGATGAGAAGCATTTCGAGATATTCGGGCGTGTGAAACACCGTTACTCTATCTATCTTAAGATGCATCGCAAGGGGATCGGCATCGACGAGGTGCTCGATCTCTTGGCGGTGCGCATCATCGTTGGCGACCCCTTGGCGTGTTACAAAGTGCTGGGTATTTTACATACCGGTTTTACCCCGTTGATCGCCCGATTTAAGGACTATATCGCCATTCCTAAGGAGAACGGTTACCGTACGATACACACGACGCTTTTTGACGAGTCCGGTATCTTGGAGGCGCAGATACGCACCTTTTATATGCATCGTCTGGCGGAATACGGTATCGCCGCACACTGGAAATACAAAGAGGGTGATGCCGCTATCAATCTCGGATGGTTGGAAGCACTCAGTTACCAAGAGGATAGTGCCGAAGAGTTCTACGAGCTTGCCAAAAGCGATCTCTTTAGCGAAGAGATTACCATCTTTTCGCCTAAGGGAGACTACTATACCCTGCCGAAAGACTCTACTGCGCTTGACTTTGCCTACGCGGTGCACTCGGCGATCGGCGATAGCGCCGTAGGAGCGTATGTTAACAAAGAGAAAGCCTCTTTGCTTACAGTGCTTAAAAACGGCGATATCGTACGCATCGAGCGTGCTGACAAGCCGGTGTTGCACTGCTCTTGGGAGAGTGCCGTCAAGACATCCAAGGCAAAATCGGCGATACGCAGCGCGTGCCGCGCCCATCTAAGAGAGATAGACCGTGATAGTGCGATAGCGATCCTCTCTACGCTCTTTGCTCAAGAGCCCGAGACCATGCAAGTACTTATAACGCGCGCAGGCTTAGAAGATGAGCTATATCGCTGTGCGACGCAAGTCGAGTGGCTCAAAGCGGCGATCAAACGTATCGCGGCACTTTTGGATAGCGAAAAGACCTCGTTATGGGAGCGACTCAAGAAGGGCTTTAAAAAGCCGAAATTTAAAGAGATCGAACAGTTTCGATTTTTTACCAATCGCCCTGTTGGCGGTGTTGAGTTCGACTACTGCTGTCACCCCAAGGCGGGTGATCGTATCGTAGCGTTTTATAAGGACACAAAAGCTATCATACACCATAAATTGTGCAAGCACGCCGAAGAGGGCATCAAGGCGCATGAAGCGATGCTCTTTGTCGAGTGGAAAAATCCCAAGTTGGCGCGGTATCGCCTCTTGATCGGCTTGCAAAACCAAAAAGGGATCTTGGCAGAGCTTCTGCGTCGTCTTTCGGACTTGCAGCTCAATGTCTTGAGTATCGAACTCGGCATCAAGACGGGAGAAGAGGCGGAGTATTGCCGTATCGAAGTCGAGAGCCCGCTTTATAAAAAGTCGCAGCTGGCACGAAAGATCTCGACACGCTTCAAGCTGGTGGAGATCGTCAGTCTCGACGATGCCTATAACAACTAAAGGGTAAGTATGCAGATGCAAGAGCGCATTGAAGCGGCACTGTCGCAGATCACGCGCGCTACGGCGGAGATCATTGACTTTGAGCGCATCGAAACGCTCATCAAACGTTATATCGAAACAGGTGAGCGCTATACGGTAAAGGCGGGCTTTGATCCGA
>JALWQQ010000175.1 GCA_027083075.1 Campylobacteraceae bacterium | reverse complement strand
GAGTTTACACGTAGGCTCTACGATCAGATGACCGAACCCAAATGGGTCATCTCGATGGGAAGTTGCGCCAACACCGGCGGGATGTTTAACACCTATGCAACGGTACAGGGGGTCGATCGCATCGTACCGGTCGATATCTACCTGCCCGGATGTGCGCCCAGACCGGAGACCTTGCAGTATGCGCTGATGATGTTGCAGAAAAAGATTCGTCGCGAACCCGCCAATATGAAAAAACGCTACATCCCCAATCCTGTAAACGATCCTAAAAAGCCGAGGGTGATCTGATGAGACCGTATAGACCGAAAAAGAACGTTCAAAAAAGAGCCTACTATAATGATCGATTTTGGGTAGCGCCGCCAGTACCGCGCGAAGCGGTAGAAGAAGGCACGCACTTTGCCGAGGTGGTTGCAACGCTTGGCGATCTGTGTAAAGAGGCGTATGTAAGCCTCGGCACCTTGGTGGTGCATATCGATGCGAACGAGAACTTCGAGACGATCAAACGCCTTAAAGAGCAGTGCGGCTACGGTATGTGCAGTGAGCAGAGCGCCGTGGACTATCTGGCGACCGACGGCGAGTTCGAACTCTTCTGGCAGCTGCTCAATCTCGACGAAGCCAAGCGCGTACGTGTTACAACGCGCATCAAAGAGGGCGAGGCGATCGAAAGTATCTATCCGCTCTTTAAGTCCGCCGACTTTGCCGAGCGCGAAATGTACGACATGTTCGGTATCGTCGTCAACAACCATCCGCGCTTTAAGCGCATCTTGATGCCGGAGGACTGGGTGGGACACCCGTTGCTAAAAACCTATCCGTTGCATGGTGACGAGGCGGCGTCATGGTATGAGGTTGATAAGATCTTCGGCAAGGAGTATCGCGACATCATCGGTCCCGAAAATCGCGATCCTGCCAAGATAGACCGCTACGATACCAAGCGCTTCTCACGCATCGGCTATGAGGTGCCCTTCGGTGCGGAGTATACCGACGAAGAAGCCACTCCCGTCGAATATAGCGAAACCCTCTTTGTCAACTATAACAAAGAGAGCAAAGAATTGAGCGAAAGAAAGTAGGAGCGCTTCGATGCAAGTAAAGAACAGACTTAGACCCTTTTTTGAAAACCTCAATTTTGAGCGCGACGACAACACGATGGTGATCAACTTCGGTCCGCAACACCCTTCGGCACACGGACAGTTGCGCTTGATCTTAGAGCTTGACGGTGAGCAGGTGGTTAAGGCGCATCCCGATATCGGTTATCTGCACCGCGGTATCGAGAAGATGGCGGAAAACATGATCTACAACGAGTTTTTGCCGACGACCGACCGTTTGGACTATATCGCTTCGACAGCGAACAACTACGCCTACGCGTTGGCGGTAGAGCGACTACTTGGTATCGAAGAGAAGGTACCGCGCCGTGCAAAGGTGATCCGCACGATGCTTTTGGAGATCAACCGTGTCATCTCGCACCTCTTCTTTATCGCAACGCACGCGCTTGATGTCGGTGCGATGTCGGTCTTTTTGTATGCGTTCCGCGAACGCGAATTCGGCATGGATCTGATGGAGGAGTATTGCGGGGCGCGCTTGACGCACTCGGCGGTGCGTATCGGCGGCGTACCGCTCGATCTTCCCGAAGGGTGGCTTGAGAATTTGGCGGCATGGTGCGATAAGGTCGATTATGAGACGAAGCATACTTATGAAGCACTTTTGACCGAAAACCGCATCTGGCGCATGCGTCTTGAGGATGTCGGGGTGCTTAGCAAAGAGGATGCCCTCTCTTGGGGAGCGACGGGGGTTATGCTAAGAGGTTCCGGTGTAGCCTATGATATCCGCAAAGAGGAGCCTTATGAGCTTTATGACGAGCTTGATTTCGACATTCCCGTCAGTGATCGTTGTGACAGCTACGGGCGCTACCGCCTCTATATGGAGGAGATCTATCAATCGACGCGCATCTTACGACAGCTGATCCCGATGTACAAGGAGACCGAACCGCAGCTGATGGCGGATGCACCGCGCTATATCTCGCAGCCTAAAGAGCGCATTATGACTGAAAACTATGCGCTGATGCAACATTTCGTTTTGGTAACGCAGGGGATGCGACCGCCTAAGGGCGAGGTCTATGCGCCGACCGAATCACCCAAGGGCGAACTCGGCTTTTACATCAAATCCGAGGGTGAACCGTATGCGTACCGCTTGAAGTGTCGCGCACCGAGCTTCTTCCACACCGGACTCTTGCAAGAGCTTTTGGTGGGCAGTTATCTGGCGGATGTGGTGACGATCATCGGATCGACCAATATCGTTTTCGGTGAAGTAGACCGATAGGGAGTAGAGATGAAACGTTACGATCTTAGACATTTACATGAAGCGTTCACCGAAAGAATGGGCGAACTGATCGCCAACGACTTAAATGTCGGTGAAGTGGGTATCTTTCTCTTCGAGGTCGGTGACTTTACGCCGGTGCACCGTGCGCATGATCTGATCAAGTCGATGGGGCACGAATTGATGAATTCACTCAAATTTAATGAGCCCGATTGGACGGTGGTCGTCAAACGACTCGATGATGAACAAGCCGCCGAAAATGCCGCACGCTATGCCGAAGAGAGGGCGGCTAAAGAGGCGGAAGAAGCTAACGAAGAAGAGGCGTCATAGATGTCACATGTCGTTTTTTCCACATGGCGCGGCGAGTTGATCGACAACCGCAACAAGCCTGAAAGCGAGCGTGTGGAGAGCAGTTTCAAGTTGCCCGAAAACTATGACGGCGATCGTACGTCGCGTGCCTTTATCGGTTGGGACGGTGTCGCTATCTTCAAAGAGGATACCGATGCGGTGATGCTGGCAACGCAGTATGCGGCGCAGTATCAGGTCTACTCCGAGGCGTGTGGACGTTGTGCACCGGGACGCTGGGGCGGACGCATCTTATACGATCTGCTTGACAAGATCGCACGCGGTGAAGGCAGCTATGAGGATATCGAACACCTCAAAGAGGTGAGTCGTACGATGATGGAGACCTCGAAGTGCGAGATCGGCAAGACCGTGCCCAAGCCCATTTTGGATCTGATCGAACACTACGGCGATCAGTTTAGCGAATGCATCGAAAAGCGTAAGCCTTCCAAGGACTACAACGGTGATATCTCTTATATCGCCAAGGTTACGGCGCCTTGTACCGATATGTGTCCTGCGCATGTTGACATTCCCGCCTATATCGAGGGTGTGCGCGATATGATCTTCACCGACTCTTTGGCGGCGACGCGTCAAACGATGCCGCTGGCGCATACTTGCGGTCGTGTCTGCCCGCATCCGTGTGAAGATGCGTGTCGTCGCGCCAATTTGGATGAACCGATCTCGATCATGGAGCTCAAGCGTATCGGTGCCGACTACGAGACCGATCACGGTTTGCCGTGGCAGCATCCCAAAACGCCGAAGCCGCCGAGAAACGACGGCAAAAAAGTAGCGATCGTCGGTGCCGGTCCCGCCGGCTTGACCGCAGCTTACTATCTGGCGCTTGAAGGGATCGAAGTGCATATCTTCGAAGCGCTTCCCGTTCCCGGCGGGGAGGTGACGGTAGGTGTGCCGCAGTATCGTATGCCGTGGGAGAAGTACCAAAAAGATATCGAATTTGTCCTCAATATGCCTACGGTAAGCATTACGTACAACTGCAAAGTCGATGCCGACAAGCTGCGCGAGCTCGATCGCGATTATGATGCGGTGCTTTTGGCGTTTGGAACGCGACTTTCTAAAAAGATTCGTTGTGAAAACGAAGATCCGAGCTATGAAGGCTACTGGGGAGCGATCTCGATGCTTGATCAGATCAACCTCTGGAATAAGTTTCGCATCGGCGAGTCGCCCGCTAAAAAGCTGAAAGGCTCTACCGTAGTCTGTGTAGGCGGCGGCTTTACCTCGATGGATGTCGTGCGTTGTGCGGTAAGAGAGGGTGCCAAGAAGGTGATCATGCTCTATCGCCGTGACGAAAAGACGATCATCCGTAACACGACCTACGAAGAGTATCATGAGGCAGTCGAAGAGGGTGTCGAGTTTATCTTCTACTCTGCGATCGATCGTATCGTCGATGAAAACGGCAAGATCAAAAAGCTGATCGTCGGTCGTTACGAGCAAGTACCCGATCCCGACGGCGGCAGACCCAAGCTGGTCAAGATCGAGGGTTCGGAATTTGAACTCGAGTGTGACTGGTTGATCCCCGCCGTTTCGCAAGCGGCGGATTTGAGCCTCTTGCCCGAAGAGTGGAATATCGAGCTTACTTCATGGAATACGAT
>JALWQQ010000174.1 GCA_027083075.1 Campylobacteraceae bacterium | reverse complement strand
GGCATCTTCGAGATCAACGCCTACGAAAAGAGTGAAGGCATCCACGACCCCTCGTGGATCGTCATCGATGAAGTGGCGGGGATGTGGCTGGCGCTACTGCTTGTGCAAGAGAGCATCGCAAGCGCAAGCTTCGCCTACGCCGAAATCACAGGTGTACTACTTGCCTTCGGCGCCTTTCGCCTCTTCGATATCCGCAAGCCCTCCACCATCGGCACAATTGATCGTAAACTCAAGGGGGGTTTGGGGGTGATGCTCGACGACATCGTGGCCGGCATCGCCGGCGGACTACTTGCGGCAGTGGTGTTGACTGCCATACGTCTCATCAACGTATAGCACGCAGCAGATGCATGTTTTTGACTCAATATCCACTTTGTCTATGCAAAACCCTACCGATAACAATGGTGTTATCAATCACATCAAACAAGACCCTAATCTTCAAAAGAGATCGTCTCTTCATTCCTTGTTTTTTTAATAGCTTTAAATCTTCGATATCCTCTTTTGAAGTTATCTCTAAGCCGTCCTGTTTCAAATGCTCAAAGAACCATAAAACTTTTTCTGTTAAATTCTCATTTTGAATATTGATCGTTATCATCTGCATGATGCTTACCACTTCGCTGCAGTATCAAACCATAGATATTTTATCATAAAAATATATCCGTTTTAAAAATTCACACTAAAATCCGTTATCACCTAAAGCTTCAAGATAGCGGTATATTATTTTCAAGCACTACACTCACGATCTCGACATATCGCTTACTCTCTTGCGCTTCCCAGCCCTTCTCTTGACGCAGGATGCGGTGTAGCCTCTCTATCTCTTTGCGCGTCTCGTCGTCCAACCACTGCTCCGCCAAACGCTCTTGCGCCAAGGTAAGCTTCAGTGCATCACGCTCGGCATGCGAACGCTTGGCGATACTGACGGTGAAGTAGAGCGCACGCAACAGGAGTACAAAGAGCATATTGATATCGCGGATGGGACCAAGCTCTAAGAGATGCTCTCCCGCCTTTATGCCCAAAAAGCTTATCTTGGCGATGCGCTCAAAACCGAGATAGGCACCTGCTGCACCAAGAACACCTCCGATCGCACCGCCAAGTAGTAGCGTATGCCCCAAAAAGAGCGCGTCGATCCCCGCACCGACCGCCGCGCCGCCGAGTGCGCCCATGCCTATGATCGTCTCTTTTTTGAGTCCGAAGAGCACTTCGCTCTCTTTTGAGAAGAGCGCGGGCAACTCCGGCGCAAAAGACTCCTCTTCGATACTGCTCTTTTCGTGACGCCACACTGCGGCGATTTTGGCGTGCGCGTGCCGCTCTTTTTCGGCGATCGACTCCTTGAAACGGCGCATCGCCTCTTCGACCGCCGCCGCCTTGTCGGTTTCGGCGATCTTGAAGCGTTGCCTATAGCTGCCGAGTTGCTCCATCTCCTCGGTGATCAATACGGCACTACGCTTGATAAGTTCACGATAGAAGTGTGCAAGCTGCGCCTTTGCCTCCATCACATTCTCTTCCCACCCTTCGTTCAGGTGTGCGATCGCATCCATCAAGGCAAGATGCTTTTTGGGCGTAAGCGCGTAAGGATCGATGCGCTTGATGATCTGAAAATAGCCGCGCAAAACGCGTGTCCACGCTTCGCTGTAGTCGCGCCGCTTGTCGATGTGATTGAGTAGCGCCATCGAAGGCGCTTCGCACCAGCGCAAGATCTCCATCTGCGCCTCATACGTCTCTCGGTACGGTAACGAGATGTCCACCACATAGATGATCGCGGCGCCCCTTTCGACGATGGGCACAAGCAGTGCTACATCATCATGAAACGCCGCATCGTGACGATGGGCTTCGATAAAGGCTTCGAGTGTCCGATGCTTCGAACCGCATGCATCGTAATGCGACTTGAGCCATGCCAAAATCGTTTTAGGGCGTTGAAATCCGGGGGTATCGATCATCTCGTAGAGTACCCTGCCCTCGAGTTCAAAACGATAGGCGCGCGCCTCAAGTGTCGTGCCGGGCATCTCTGAAATGGCAACCGTTTCGTTCATCGTTAGTGCCGCAACGATGCTACTCTTGCCTTTATTGGGGTGTCCGACTACGGCAAAACGCGGATAACTTTCACTCATGCAACCACCCTCACTCTCTCGTTTTTCGCAAAGAGCCTTTGCCAGATACGCAGTTGTCGCTCGTCAAGTCGATAACTTTCCTCCCTTAAACCAATGGGAAGTAGATCGATCCTGCCTACCGCTTTGGCTATGCGCTCTATCTCGTCGATCTTTTCTGCCGTAGGTGCATCCCACCCCTCTACCAAAAGTGCCGTGCGCTTGCCTTGCGATTGCTCTTGCATCTCTTGGGTTTGCAACAGTGCGATCTGCTCTGAAGCCTCGATACCGAGTGCCGCTATCACCTCTTTTTCGACACTGCTACCTGCCACCAATAGATCGTAGTGCGTCGCATGCCGCACGATGTCACCCTTGGCTTCGGGAAAACGACGATGCACGCCCTCAACGCTTGTCTCGAAATCGGCGCGAGCATGGCGCATATCTTCAAGCAGAAGTGCCATGGCGGCATCGTTATCGATAGTGTGCCGTAGCGTGCGTCGATAGCGCACATAACCCCAAAGTAGCAACAATACCCTTGGAACGATCGCATAACTTAGCACCGAGAGTGCCAAAAACTTCCACCAAGCGCCAAGTAGCGATGCGTGCGATAACATCGCCTCGCTCACCTTTCCTCCGAGGCGAAAGTAGCGACTCTGCTCCACCAGTGTTTGCGACGGAAGCGCATCGGGACAGCACCACGCCCAAGGCGCGGCAAGTGCATGCACGAAGCGGTAAAAGTCATATGCATCGATCTGCAGTGTTGTGCTCCAGACAAAGGCGATATCCTTTCCCAGCACCACAACCAAAAGAGAGACAAAGATCCCAACGGAAAACCAGAGCGCCACGCGCTGAAATCGAACAAAGAGGTAGCGCAACAACACCCTACTCTCTTTATGATCGATGCTTTCGGCAAGCGCCTTGGCACCGAAGCGAAAAAAGAGCGCCTGCAGAAGATGAAAGAGACCGAAACCGCTTGCGCTCTTGGGCGAAAAGAGCATCGCGATAGCCGAGAAGAGAATGGAAAGCAGCGGCAAAAACGCTGCGACGATCAAGTACCACAAAAAGTTGATCGGTCTGCTGCCGTCATAGTAGAGCAAGGCGTAGCCTGCCAAATAACCGAAGAGAAAGCTTGCAAGAGAGAGGATCGAGAAGAAGAGCCTATCGTAATGCTTGAGTCGCTGCACCGGTGCGGCATCGCAGTGTGCGGAAAACCACGCCGAAAGCAGCGCTTCGTCATCTTTTCCATCCGCCTCGTCCAACGAGAGGTAAAAAGCCCTACGCGCCTGCGGCGTATCGCTTCTGTTTTGTAGACATCTGCGTAAAAAGAGGTAGTCGTAGAGTCCCATGAGGGCTATTATAGCCAAAGCGGCTAAACAGAGGTGTGCGATCTACCGATCGATCCCGCCAACGATCGAAACAACCTCTATACCATCTATCGTATCGTCTTGATTGTAAGTAATCACCCTCTTTTCTATAGTTTCAAAAGGCAACCTTTTAAGTCCGTTGAGTTCTCTTGTTTGATTGTGTCTGTTTAACTCATAACATACTTGGAATGCATAAATTGTGTTCTCTTTTTTGCAGATAAAATCACACTCGAAATCTTTGTGAAAAAAGTATATCTCATATCCTGCCTTTAGTAACTCGGTATAGACAAGGTTTTCCAAAAGTTTGCCGTTGTCTTTAGAAAATCTAAAAGAGGTCTGCGCCAGAAAGCTATTGTCGGTGATGTAGATTTTTCTTTTTGTTTTTATCTGCTCTTTGAGCGAAAAGGAAAACTGCTTTACTTCATTGCAAATATAAGCATCTTGTAGATAAGCGATATACTTTTTGACACTATTTTCATTACTACCCAGTGCTTTGGCTACCGAATTGTAAGAGTAGAGATTGGAGGTGTTGGATATGACAAAATGCGCCAACTCCTTAAAGCCTTTTGCATCTCTGATATGGTGGTTTGCGATGCAATCTTTATAGATAATTGTATCGTAGTAGTTGAGGATGATCTCTCGTTTAAATTGCGGCTCTTTCAAAACTTCAAAAAAGGTACCGTACTGCATCGCATCATCGATCAGTTTCAGGGCAAACGCTTTGTTTTTTACGATCTCCAATCTGCTATTCAAGCCAAAAAATCGGTAAACCTCTGTGAGCGACGGCGGGTAGATCACGCTACTAAGATATCTGCCGCTGAGCAGCGTTGCATAC
>JALWQQ010000173.1 GCA_027083075.1 Campylobacteraceae bacterium | reverse complement strand
AGCGCACCGGTATCGATGAGGTCACGCAGCTCTACGAGATCTTTGCAAGGCTAATAAAGTCGATAATGAAGGATAACGGATGAGACGATTTTTTCTATTTGCTGCACTCTTGTGGACAGTAACGGTGGCTCTATATGGTGTCGAGTGGGCAAAAGATATGCAAAGCGCACAGGCAAGGGCACTAAAAGAGCACAAACCTTTGATGGTCTTTATTGAAGCGGATTACTGCAGATGGTGCAAAAAGATGAAGTATCGCACACTTGGCGACGATAAGATCGAGCAGCGCATAGACAAAGAGGCGGTAGCCGTTAAGATCGATGAGGAGGATGTGAGTAAATACCGTTTCTTGCCACCGGTAGACGGTATCCCCACGACCCTTTTCTTTTCACCGAACGGAACGCTGATGCAAGAGATCTTCGGCTATGTCGATAGCGATGTGTTTAAAAACTATTTCGATAGCGTAACCAAGGCACTCAAGAGCGGCAAGAAACGATAACGATGGGCAAGAGTAGCAAGAGGATACGCTTTCACCGCTATTTTGCCTTGCGCTCACTCTCTTTGTCGTTGGGTCTTGCCGTACTGCTTGCTCTCATAGCTTACCTTTTTACCGACGACCTTGCCACCCTTAAACTGCTCTTTGCCATACTACTTCTCTTTGCTATGCTTACTTTTGCCGTACATCGAAGCGAATACCGACGTATCGAGAAGGCGTTGCAGCGTATCGCCGAGGCGCTTGAGGGCTTTGATAAAAAGGCGCTTGAGCGCATCGAAGATCTCGATACCGTCGAGGAGTATTCTCAGATACGAAAAGCACTTGCAAAGACGATCAGGCGTGCAAAAAAACGCGAAGCGAAACTTACGCTACGCAACCGACAAAGAGCCGATATGATCTCGGCGATCGCCCACGAGTTTCGCAATCCCGTCGCTTCGATCACGGGCTATGCGCAAACGTTGCATGAAGAGAGTGAGATCCCGGAGCCGATGCGGGCGCGTTTTTTGGAGAAGATCTACAAAAACGGTATGAAGATCGAGCAACTGCTGCAGCGCTTAAGTTTATGGAATCGCTTTGAGCGCAAAGAGACCAAGCCAAAGCTTAGCAGCGTTTCGTTGCATGCGCTTGCTTCGGAGATCGTCGCTTCGCTTTCGGAGCACTACAAAGAGAGAGTGATCGTAATCGAGGGCGAAGATAGGATCGTGGAGGTGGACAGAACTTTGATGGAGATCGCACTTTCCAATCTGGTCGAAAATGCGTTGAAGTATTCGAAAGAGAAGGTTCGCATCGTGATCGAAGAGGATCGCATCTGCGTCATCGATAAAGGCATCGGCATTGTGCCCGAAGAGTTGACGCGAGTAACGAAGAAATTTTACCGATCGCAACGTCACAACTGGGATAACTCTATGGGGCTCGGGCTTGCAATCGTTAAACGTATCTTAAAGCTGCACGATTTCGGGTTGCGCATCGTGAGTCGTCCGGACGAGGGCTCAACTTTTTGTATTCTGTTTAAATGATAGGTATAAACAATTTTTTGATAATCTGCTCTATGGTTACACGCCACTTTTTTTTAACGCTATGCTTGATGATAAAATAAAGTGAATTTAATCGAACTTGCTATACACTTTTTGGTATGCGTTAAGCCGTCGTATGGCTGTTTAACGGGCGCTTATAACTTTGATAAGCGTAGCAAATTTAGAAGGAGGATGCATGAAACTAGGTTTCTTGGTCGATCTTAACCTCTGCATGGGTTGCAAGGGGTGCGAGATCGCATGTAAAGTGGAAAATAACGTGCCGCTTAGCTCTTGGCGTTTGCGCGTCAAGTATGTCGATATCGGGGTCTTTCCCGAGACGAAGCGCGAATTTACGCCGCTACGCTGTAACCACTGCGAAAACGCGCCGTGCGAGCGCATCTGCCCCGTTTCGGCGTTGCACTATCTCGAAAACGGTATCGTCAATATCGATAGCGAGCGCTGTATCGGTTGTGCCGGCTGTATGATGGCGTGTCCTTACGGTGCGATCTACATGGATCCCGAAAGCAATACGGCGGATAAGTGTACCTACTGTGCACACCGTATCGAGAGCGGTATGATGCCTGCATGTGTCGTCATCTGTCCGGTCCAAGCCAACATCTTCGGCGATGTCGATGACGACACCAGCCACATCTCCAGATATATCATGGAGCATCAAGGCGACGTACAGGTACGTAAACCCGAGAAAAATACCAATCCGAAGCACTACTATGTCGGCGGCGGCAATCAATCGCTCAATCCGCTTGCATACGAGCGCATCGAGGGATACAGCCTCTTTGATAAGATCACGCACCTTGAGCATGTCGGTAACCCCAACGAGGGTGTCATCGATAGATTCTTGAAACCGTTCACGGGCGAAGAGGAGCTTGACAACACAAGCATGATGGATTGGAAAGGATCATCAAGTAGCGAGGGAGGTCACTAATGGAAAGCACGATTCACGCAACACAAGCCGTTGTTACCTTGGATGTGCCCATTCCTCAGATTATTTGGGGATGGATGATTACACTCAATATGTGGGCGAAGAGTATCGGTACCGGTGCCATCTTGGTCGGTGCTTTCTTGTTGTGGCGTCACAAAAAAGAGGAGATGCCCAATATCCGTTGGGCGATGCCGTTGATCGCACTCGTCTTTTTGATCATCTTCCTCTTCTTTACGATGACCGACTTGCATCAACCTTATCGTATGATCAATATCTTTACCCATCCGCATTGGACTTCGGCAATTACCGTCGGTGCGTGGATGGCGACACTCTTTTTGATCCTTGTCTTCTTGATGACGATCATCGGTGTCGGACAAGAACTTCCGGGCAAACCCTTCAAAGGTTGCAAGCTTACCGCATGGGGTAGTAAAAAGGGTGCGCTATACGATAAGCTCTATCCCTTTGTCGTCTTCTTAGCGATCCCCGTAACGCTCTATACCGCTATTATTATGGGCGAATCAAGCGCACGTGAGCTCTGGCAGTCACCGACTGAGGTGATGCAGATGATGTGGGCGGCGTTGATGGCAGGCTCTGCCGCGCTGATCCTTATCTCCGGCAACTGGAGTAGCGAAGCACGCAGAGATTTGGCGATGGTATTGGCGATCGCTACCTTCTTTAGCTTTATGATGTATATGGGCGAGTACTTCTTCTCCTTCAAATCGGCCGAAGGTGAAGCAACGATGCAATATGTCCATGCGGGCGGTCCGTACAATATCGAGTTTTGGGCGGGCATGATACTCGGATTTGTGATCCCCTTTATCATTGCCTTTGCCAATATGAGAAGCGACAATAAAACGATGTTGCGCTTTGCGGCGATTTTGTCGCTCATAGGTCTCTATATGGCAAAAGACGTATGGCTTAAAATTCCGCAAATGTTACCGTTGAGTTAAGGAGGAGAGATCAATGACAAAATCAATGAAACAAGATAACAATTTTTTCGAAAGCAGACGTAGCTTCCTGAAAGGCACCGCCTACTCCGTAGCGGGTGCTACTTTGGCGGCAGGCGTATTTGAAACGATCGTAGAGACGCCCGCTGAAGCAAACGAAGGTAAGTTTACAGCGACGCCCAAGACACTCTCCTTCTATCCTCCGTTGGAGCAGTGGGATAGCTTCAAAGAGCTCGACGGAGAAGATTGGAAGCGTGGTGGTGTCGGTCGTCACGGTGTTAAAAGCGAAAGCAACCCCGACGGCATTAAGGTCAACGAGTTTATGCTTGTACCTACCGTCTGCTCAAACTGTGAAGCACAGTGTGGTTTGACCGCATGGGTTGAAGTAGGCGAGTACAAGCGCACTAAAGATCCGCGCACCTTGCGTGTCAAAAAATATATGGGTAACCCCCTACATGCGGGTAGCCGCGGTCGTAACTGTGCGAAAGGTTATGCATCACAGTCACAAATGTACGACCCAGATCGTATCCCCTTCCCGCTTAAGCGTGCACCGGGCTCTAAGCGTGGTGAAGGTAAATGGGTGCGCACGACTTGGGACGAAGCGATGGCAACCATCGGTAAGAAGATGCACGATACATTGAAGCGTGGTGATGAAGTTTCCAAAAAGATGATCATCTACCATGTCGGTCGTCCGAACGAAAACGGCTTCGGTGGACGCGTGCCGCATGCGATGGGGATCGACGGTTACGATTCACATACCAATATCTGTTCGGCAGGCGCGCGTACGGGTACGCTCATGTGGGCGAACGATGACCGCAACTCACCGGATTGGGCAAACGCGAAGTTGATCTTCTTGCAGTCGTCACACGCAGCCGACGCAGGACACTACTTCCAGCAGTCTGCAGGCT
>JALWQQ010000172.1 GCA_027083075.1 Campylobacteraceae bacterium | reverse complement strand
GTGAAGTGTGCAGTAGACGCAATTATCATACAACCAAAAACAAGAAAAACACAAGTGAAAAACTTGCGCTCAAGAAGTATTGCAAGTGGTGTAAAAAACACACCGTCCATAAAGAGATGAAGCTCTAAGAGCATTTTCTCTTTGCCTAAAGGCCAATAGCTCAGTTGGTAGAGCACCGGTCTCCAAAACCGGGTGCCGGGGGTTCGAGTCCCTCTTGGCCTGCCATAACTAAAGGTTAACCGATGGGAAAGCTTTCAAAATTTATCGCTGATGCCAGAGCAGAGTTGCAGAAGGTTATTTTTCCGACAAAAGTACAGGTTAGACAAGCATTTTTCTCGGTGCTTCTGGTAGTAACCGTAATATCGATATTTTTAGCGTTGGTCGATCTGACGATGTCTTCGATCGTTTCAGCGGTACTCTAAAAAGGTAAGACGATGACGCAGTGGTATGCGATACAAACCTACGCAGGTAGTGAACAAGCCGTAAAGCGCGCGATCGAGCATATGGCGAAAGAGTATGGTCTTGAAGAGAAGATCAAACAAGTCGTCGTACCGACCGAAGAGGTGATCGAAGTTAAAAACGGTAAAAAAAAGATCAGCGAGCGTTCCCTCTATTCGGGTTATGTTTTTGCACAGATAGATCTGGATACCGATCTCTGGCACAAGATCCAATCCTTGCCTAAAGTATCTAGATTTATCGGTGAACAAAAGACACCGACACCTCTTTCCGAAGCCGATATCAACGTGATATTGGAAAAGATGGAGAAGAAGTCGGCACCCAGACCCAAGGTCGACTTCGAACCCGGCGAAATGGTACGCATTATCGACGGTCCGTTTGCCAACTTTACCGGTATGGTCGAAGAGTATGACCTTGATCACGGTAAGTTGAAACTCAATGTCTCCATCTTCGGAAGAAATACCCCGGTTGAGATTCTCTACACCCAAGTAGAGAAGATCATCTAAGCCCTAACG
Source organism: Campylobacteraceae bacterium (assembly GCA_027083075.1). Taxonomy (GTDB): domain Bacteria; phylum Campylobacterota; class Campylobacteria; order Campylobacterales; family Sulfurovaceae; genus JALVPA01. Next base: position 3,352 of record JALWQQ010000172.1, on the reverse strand, counting down.
ACTAAAACCACCAAAGGAAAAATGAGATGGCAAAAAAGATCGCTGAAAAGTTTAAGATGATGATCCAAGCCGGTCAAGCGAATCCTTCGCCGCCGGTAGGTCCTGCACTCGGTCAGCGCGGTATCAACATTATGGAGTTTTGTAAGGCATTTAACGAAAAAAGTAAAGATATGATGGGCTTTAAAGTGCCTGTCGTCGTTACTGTTTACAACGATAAAAGCTTTACGTTTGAGTTGAAGCAGCCGCCTGCAAGTGAACTTATCATGAAAGCGGCGGGCATCAAAAAGGGTACGGACAACCCTTTGCTCAATAAGGTAGGATCGATTACTAAGGCTCAGTTGATGGAGATCGTCGAGCGTAAGATCCAAGACATGAACACGACCGACAAAGAGGCTGCCGCGCGTATCTTGGCGGGTACGGCACGCAGTATGGGCGTAGAAATCGTCGACTAAGAAACGACGGATCATTACCGCGTGATCGCAAAGAAAGCGGGAGCAAAATAGAGCGGAGAAACAAGATGGCAAAAAGACTTAGTAAAAAGAGAAAAGCGTTATTGGAAAAGATCGACACAAGCAAAATTTACAGTGTCGACGAGGCGATCGGGATGATCAAGGATCTTAAGACGGCTAAATTTGACGAAACGGTCGAGGTAGCACTCAACCTTAACGTCGACCCCAGACACGCCGATCAGATGATCAGAGGTTCGGTGGTACTTCCTCACGGTACGGGGAAAAAGGTGCGTGTCGCCGTCTTTGCCAAAGATGCTAAAGCGGACGAAGCAAAAGAGGCGGGTGCCGATATCGTCGGCAATGCCGAGTTGATCGAGTCTATCCAAGCGGGAAATATCGACTTCGATATCGTCATCGCAACCCCCGATATGATGGGTATGCTTGGTAAAGTAGCGCGCATTTTGGGACCCAAAGGGTTGATGCCAAACCCCAAAACGGGCACCGTTACGATGGATGTTGCGCAGGCGGTTAAAAATGCCAAAGGCGGGCAGGTTAACTTCCGTGTAGACAAAAAGGGTAACATTCACGCAGGTATCGGGAAGGTTTCTTTCGATACCGACAAGCTCAAAGAAAATTTCAAAACCTTTGTCGAGGCGATCAATAAAGCGAAGCCCGCTTCTGCGAAGGGAAGATATGTGCTTAATGCCGCCGTGTCGTTGACGATGAGCCCCTCGCTCAAGCTTGATACCGCGGAAGTGATGGAGATCAAGTAAGATCTTCGTCGGATACAGTCTCTTTTTAAGAGTGCTATCTCGGTAGCTCTCTTTTGAGGAAACTCAAACATCTTAGACTGAAGACCGAAGGGGCCTAAGGCTTAAATGCTTGCGAGAAATCGTAAGCGTGTGCAGCTTGCACACCCTTCGGTAACGGTCGGAAGGAGAAGAAATGACACGGACCGAAAAAGAAGAGCTGGTCGCGCAGCTGGCTGCGGAGTTCAAGGACGCTGCTGCCATCATCGTCTGCGACTACAAAGGGTTGAGTGTCCAAGAGCTCGAGACGGTTCGTAACATGGCTCGTGAAGAAGAGGTCAAAGTCAAAGTAGTCAAAAACACATTGGCGAAGTTGGCCTTGTCGCAAGCCGGTTGCGATGTTCTCGAACTCAAAGATACAAACCTTGTGGTCTGGGGCGATACGCAAGTACTTCCTTGTAAGATCGCCGATAAAGCCGCCGGTCAGTTTAAAGAGAAGTTCAAGATCAAAGCCGGTCTACTCGAAGGCAAAGAGGCCGAGATGGATACCATCATGGCGCTTGCGAAATTGCCCACGAGAGATGAACTTCTCGGTATGCTTCTTAATGTCTGGAATGCTCCGATCACCAACTTTACGATCGGCTTGAAAGCATTGGCAGACAAAAAAGAAGCCGAAGGCGAGGCGTAAATCGGAAGAGGCGGGTTGCATAACCCTTACTTTTAATCAGATCGAAGCATATTATGAAAAAGGATGTAACGATGGCAATCACAAAAGAAGATGTACTCGAATATATCTCAAACCTTTCCGTTCTTGAACTCTCCGAGTTGGTAAAAGAGTTCGAAGAGAAGTTCGGTGTAACCGCACAAGCGACGGTTGTAGCGGCTGCTCCCGGTGCGGGCGGCGGTGAAGCGGCTGAAGAGAAAACCGAGTTTGATGTTGTACTTACCGATGCGGGTGCGAAAAAGATCAACGTCATCAAAGTGGTTAGAGCCGCTACCGGTCTTGGACTCAAAGAGGCTAAGGCTGCTGTTGAAGAGACACCTAGCACCATCAAAGAGGGTATCTCTAAAGAGGATGCCGAAGAGCTCAAAAAACAACTCGAAGAAGCCGGCGCGAAAGTCGAGCTTAAGTAATCGTCTGTGTAGCGGAATTGTCCGCGCACATACCGCAATCTATCGAAAGGGTATAGCGATAAACTATTTGCATGCGCAATGTGTCGATAGTTTGTTTGTATATCCTTATCACCTGCAGGTGATTAACCACACACGTACAAACCAAAATAAGGTTGGCTCATGTTAAACTCACTCCATTCGGGAAACAGACTTCGTGTTGACTTTTCCAAGACCCCCAGAGAGATCGAAATCCCCCATCTGCTTCAGTTGCAACAGAAGAGTTATGAAAACTTTTTGATGATGGGCGAAAAAGATCGCAAGCACTCTACCTTGGAGAAGGTGCTTCGCTCCGCGTTTCCTATCCACGATCAGCAAAACCGCTTGAGCTTGCTCTATAAGGGCTCTCAGATCATCCCGCCCAAATATACGGTAAGAGAGTGTATGGAGCGTGGATTGACCTATGCGGTATCGCTCAAGATGAACATCGAGCTGGTGATCTGGAACCGTGATGAAAAGACGGGTGAGCGACTCGATCCCAAAGAGATCAAGCAACAATCCGTCTATGTGCGCGACATTCCGCTTATGACCGATCGCACCTCTTTTATCGTTAACGGTGTCGAGCGTGTCATTGTGAACCAGCTTCACCGCTCACCCGGCGTTATCTTCAAAGAGGAAGAGGGTACCGGTGCCGCCGCCAACCTGCTCTATTCGGCACAGATCATTCCAGATCGCGGTAGCTGGCTCTATTTCGAGTACGATGCGAAAGATATCTTGTATGCACGTATCAACAAACGCCGTAAGATCCCCGTAACGATCCTCTTTAGGGCGCTCGGGTATTCCAAAGAGGATATCGTCAAGCTCTTCTACGGTACGAAAGAGATCTATATTAAAGATAATCGCTTTTTGACACGCTTCAACCTTGACGATTTCGGAAAGCGTGCCGAGTATGATGTACGTGACGAGGCGGGTAATCTTATTGTCGCGGCGGGTAAACGTCTAAGCAAAAAGAGAGCCCAAAAGTTTGTGGACGAGGGCTTGGAG
>JALWQQ010000171.1 GCA_027083075.1 Campylobacteraceae bacterium | reverse complement strand
TATCGCGATAGAGTCGCTCGGCGCTTTCGGCGTTGATCACTCTGCAAACGATACGATAGATGCTGCGTGCAAACAGGGTACCGCGATAACTCTCGAGGTAGTTTTGGTGACAATCGCAGTAGCGCAGTGGTGCCAGAAAGTTGGATGTTAGCCCGCCTTCTCCCGTATTGATAGGAAAGCCCGCCTTTGCCGCACCGATGCTAAAGGCGCGCGTACCTTCGGGAGAGATGGCGCCATCGCTCATCGCGGAGCGACCGATCACACTGCGGGTACGAAAGGGACGGGGACGTCTCTCGCCAAAGGTTACATGAAATGCCTCGTCGGGAATTTCGCTCGGTTCCATGACGATATTGGCGTGTTTAAAGAGAGTGCGAGAGTTGGCAAAAGGTTTGGTGGGTGAAAAAGAGAGGTAGGGGGACTCTTTGCGTGCGGTTTTGTTGATCCATGCGATCTTCTCGAAAGCATCAAAGAAGGTCTCGTCACCGAAGTATTGGCGCATCGGGTTACGCAGGAGGTAAAAGAGATAGCGCAAGCGCCCGACAAGCGGGTAGTTGACCAAAAGTTGGTTCTCTCTTTGGATATAGCGATCGTAGATGGCAATTAGAAGCATCATCAAGAGTAATGCGATGCCGAAAAGCTTGAAGAAAAATGCCCAGTCCCAGTGAAAGTCGTGCAGTAGTTTAAGTAGCGCTTCTTTAGGCATCGAAGTCCTTTAGCAAGAGTCTGTCCAAACTATATTTTCCCGCGCCGAAGGTAGCGAAAATCGACAGAAAGAGCAGGTAGTAAAGCGGTATCTCAAAACCGTTGTTTGCTATCGAGAAGCCGTTGTGTAGATGGACAAAATAGATAGCACCAAGCATGACACCCATGAGTGCCAAGGAGATGAAGCGTGTTAGTAGCCCTAGCGTAAGTAAGACAATCCCTATCGCCTCGAGCCATGAGACAAGAGGTGCAGCAATGCCGGCAAAAGGGATGTCGAGTTCATGAAACCATGTGGCGGTCGCCTTGATATCTTGCAACTTGAGCAGTGTCGGTTCGCTAAAGCCGTAAGCAAGCGCCAAGCGTGCAAGCAGTAGTGCAAGATGACGAAACTTGCCCAAGAGTACAACCAGTTCGGCATAGAGATTTTTCATAAGCAAATCATAACATAAATCACCGTGTAATGGGTGTGTAAAAGTGTTTATGTTAGACTATAAAAAAAATTGATATAAAAGGAGGGTTTTGATGCGATTTGTTAAAAGTGTGTCGGCTCTATTTCTCTTGTTGCTGTGTGTAAGCGCTACGGTGCATGCCGATCATTTTTGGCTGGGGCTCTTTGCCAAAAAGACACCCTATGCCCATCAAGCCTATGTGAGCGAAAAGAGTATCGGCAACTTGACGTACCGCATCGAAGAGAAGTGGCGCGCCGGGTATTATCTGGTCGATGTCGAATATGGGCGCGACATTTGGGCGGCGCTCTTTGCCAAAGACGGGCAACGCCATGCGCAGCGACTGATCCGTGCACGATCGCAAAAAGATTTTGAACGTATGATTGCACGCGCCAAGCGTGACGGTTACACCTTGGTCAATATCGAAAGCGGAGAAGGGTATCTGGTAGGCATCATGGATAAAAAGACACCGCTACATGATGTACAGTTGGTCAAGGCGCGTTATTGGGAGGATTTTTTGCCCGCAATCCGAAACTATTGGAAGCAGGGATACCGCATCGTGGATGTCGAGCCTTACGGTGCTGAGATATGGGCGCTCTTTGCCAAGGGTACACCCTATAAAACACAAGCCTTTGCTACCTTTGATGCATGGAAAGAGGGCGCAGCGGCAACGATACGAAAACGTTGGGAGGAGGGCTACAACCTCAAAAGCTTGGAGTATGGCTACGGCAAGTGGTTTTTGCTCTTTGCCAAAGAGAGCGAAGATCCCGGTGAACGCTATGTGATACGCGAGGAGTTCGACGAATTTATCCGCGCCATGCGCAAGGAGTGGAAGGCAGGCTACAAGCTCATAGACCTGGCGCATGGGTGGTAGCGTAGCAGAGGGGTCTATTAGGGTCAGGCGTTGAAAATTCACTTTTTTATGATATTATAATCCAAAAAAGGATTGTTGATGGCAAGAAGACCTCGCATAGAACTGGCAGGATTTCATCATGTGATCAACCGAGGAGTGAACAAAAGTGATATTTATAAGAGCCATGATGATTATGAAACTTTTTTAAGCATTGTTTGCAAAGCGTGCAAGCTTTATCTGGTTGTGCTGCATGATTACTGCTTGATGAGCAACCATTTTCATCTTTTGGTAGAGACAAAAACAAACAATATCTCACTTTTTATGAAGCATATTAACTCCAACTATGCCACATATTTCAACAAAAAGTATAACCGCTCCGGACACCTATGGCAAGGAAGGTTTTATTCCCGTTACATTACAAGTGAAGAGTATTACTATACCTTGATACGTTACATAGAGCAAAACCCAATCGAAGCAAAGATGGCTAACGAAGTTGGTGAGTATCCTTATACTTTGGTTTCTGTTATAGCAAATAAACAACCCCCTGTTCCCTGCACGTCGGATTCTAAACTGCTTAAAGAGTTAAAGTATGACAATATCCAAGAGATTATTGGAGTAAGATTACAAGAAAAGGATCTGCAATTGTTAGAAGAACTCAAAAATCAAAAAAGTATTGTGAAAACAGGCATAAAAAAATTAGCTTTTGGTAAAACTTTAAAAGAACACTTCAAAAATCAAGAGAGAAATAAGGCGATTATATCTGCAATAAATGATGGTTATACGCAAGCGCAGATTGCAAAACACCTTCATGTATCTCGCTCATTGATTTGCAAGATAGTGAAGAGTATGCAGCAATAGTAAATTTTCAACGCCTGACCCTATGGAGTCTTTTTCTATGCGACTTACGATACAATTTCTAAAAAATAAGTTGAGGTGGTAAGCGGATGCAAAAGGTCTATGAGATCGCGCAGTTGCAAGCGCTGCGCGAAAAGATGCAAGGCAGTGTCGGCTTTGTGCCCACCATGGGGGCGCTACATGCGGGACATTTGAGTCTGATACGTCGCGCAAGAGAGGAGAACGATCATGTGATCGTCTCGATCTTTGTCAATCCGACGCAGTTTCTGGAGGGGGAGGATTTCGAGAGCTATCCGCGCAAAGAGGAGGCCGATAGCGAGATCTGTCGCAGGGCAGGTATCGATCTGCTCTTTTTTCCACATGCCGAAGCGCTTTATGAAAAGGATGAGTTGCGCATCTTGGCGCCGGCGATCCGCGGTTATATCTTAGAGGGCGAGAAGCGCCCCGGTCACTTCGACGGGGTGTTGCAGGTGGTGATGAAGCTTTTTAATCTCACACGACCGACACGCGCCTATTTTGGCAAAAAGGATGCGCAGCAGTTGGCGTTGATCTCTCAGATGGTACGCAACTACTTTTTGCCGACCGAGATCGTTGCTTGCGAGATCGTGCGTGACGAGAAGGGTTTGGCACTCAGTAGCCGCAATGCCTATTTGAGTGACGAAGAGAAGCAGCGTGCCTTGGCACTTTCGCGCGCACTACGTCTTGCAAGCGAACGCATCGGTGCCGGCGAGAGAGATGCCCGTAAGATCGAAGCGGTGATGGAAGAAGCGCTGTCCGAGACCGACAAGATCGACTATGCCGTGGCGGTACGTCGCGATTTTCAGGCGATCGACGAGATCGAGATAGGCAACACGATCTTGTTGGTTGCCGCATGGGTGGGTAAAACCAGACTCATCGATAATCTGTGGCTCTAAGCTTAAAAGAGATCTTCAAAGAGTTCCGAGGGGCGCTTGTGTCGTACTGCTCGTTTTTTCTTTTGATGTTTATGTGATGTGCGCTTTCGTACCTTTTTCGTTCTATGTGGTTTATGTTTGGTTGCGGTCTTTTTAAAGAGTTCGCCGACACTCTCTTTGTGTGTCGCAGTGTTGTTGGGTGAGTTTTGGGGGCTTGCGTGCCTTTGGGGCGTAGCTGTTTCGGTGCTTTGAGAGCCGCCGTAAAGCGCTTCTCTCTTTTTTGTTTCCGCCGACACTTTCGGTACCAGATAACCCAGATCGACTAAGATTTGTACCGCTTTTTTAAAGGTGGGCACCGCCGATTGGGAAGCAAAATATTTGTGGTAGCCCTTGGCACGAACGACAAGGACACCGATCGTATATCGGTGTCCTTTGTCATCATTGGCAAAGCCGTAAAAGCTGCTATGGTATTCGCGTACGTAATGTCCATGCTTTGCAATGTGCGCCGTACCGGTTTTGCCCCCTATTTCAAGTCCGGGGAATTGTGCTTTGGTGCCCGTACCGCGTGCTACGACCTGCAAGAGAATAT
>JALWQQ010000170.1 GCA_027083075.1 Campylobacteraceae bacterium | reverse complement strand
ATCAAAGAGAGTTTGATCGCCGAAGGTTTAGAGATCGTCGACGAAGAGGAGATCGTCGAGAGTATCGATACACCAAGCGATGCCGCAAAAGAGGCGTTTCTTTCCGAAGAGAACAAGCAGGTGCTTTTGAGGCGTTTCGAGCGCTATTTGCAGCATGCCAAGCCCAAAAAGATTCGCAAACTTCTGATGGGCAAAAAAGTCAAGATAAAACTCTAAGGAGTATCGGTGCAATCAAACGGAGCGATTTTGGTACTTTCCGGACCCAGCGGTGCGGGCAAAAGTACGGTGATCGAGCGTGCCGCACCGCATATCGGTGCCTTTTACTTCTCTATCTCGACGACGACGCGCCAACCCAGAGCGGGTGAACTGCACGGCAGAGAGTACTATTTTGTAGATAAGGCGCGTTTCGAGGCGGGCATCGAAGCAGGGGAGTTTTTAGAGTACGCCGAGGTGCATGGCAACTACTACGGCACCTCTTTAGCGCCCGTAAAAGAGGCGCTTGAAGCGGGCAAATTGGTAATATTCGATATCGACGTGCAAGGGCATCGTTTAGTAAGAGAGCGCTTGGGTGAGATCGTCACCTCGGTCTTTATCACTCCTCCTTCTATCGGTGTACTCGAGGCACGGTTGCGTGCCAGAGGCAGCGACGATGAGCAGACGATAGCAAAGCGCTTGCAAAATGCCGCCGAGGAGATAACGGCATTGGAAGAGTACGATTTTGTGATCGTTAACGATGATATCGATGCGGCAACGAACGCCTTTATCGCCGTAGCCAATGCGTCGCGTTACAGACCCTCTTATGAGAAGCGTGCCGCTTTCCGAGAGCAGTGGCTACACAATTAAATATTTTTAAGTATAATTAGCGCAAAACTCACACGAAGGATGCGATGATGATGCCCGGTGTTTCCGAATGGGTGATAATTTTGATTATTGTGGTGCTGCTCTTTGGTGCCAAGAAGATTCCGGAGTTGGCACGCGGTGTCGGCAAAGGGATCAAAGAGTTCAAAGGTGCAATGAAAGAGGGTGAAGAGGACTCTAATGTCGAAAAACCCAAAGAGTTAGCCGCTTCTGAAAAACAAGAGGCTACCGCCGAGCAGAGTAAAGCCAACGAAAACGCATAGTGCGTACCTCTTTGGACGCGTAGCGTCCCCTTTCCCAATCTAAATTTGCCGAGAAAAGTATGAGACTAAAAGAGCAACTGAATCGTGCTATTGCCGATGCCTATGCAAAGGCGGGTATAGAGGCTACACCTATTTCGGTCAACGAAGCCGGCAAGCCCGAGTTTGGCGACTATCAATACAACGGTGCCATGGCGCTTGCCAAGCAGCTTAAGCAAGCCCCGAGAGAGATCGCAGAGCGTATCGTAGCGTCACTCGATTCGCCGCTGATTGCCAAAGCCGAGATCGCCGGACCGGGCTTTATCAACCTGCATCTTAGCGATGTTGCGCTTAGTGCGGCGGCACAAGAGGCGCGAAGCGATGAGCGCCTGGGTGTTGCCCTCAAGCACGAACCGATTGTCGCGGTTGTGGACTACTCCGGTCCCAATATGGCAAAAGAGATGCATGTCGGGCATTTGCGCTCTACGATTATCGGCGATGCGCTTGCCAATATGCTTGAATTTCTCGGCGATGAGGTGATCCGCCAAAACCATATCGGCGATTGGGGCACGCAGTTTGGGATGCTGATCGCCTATCTTGAGGAGTTAGGGGAAGCGCAGACCGATTCGTTGCGCGATCTTGAAGCCTTCTATCGTGCGGCAAAGCAGCGCTTTGATGAAGATAGCGCCTTTGCCGACAAAGCGCGCGAGTATGTGGTCAAGATACAAAGCGGCGATGCACGCTGTTTAGCGTTGTGGCGCCGTGTTATCAACATCTCCTTGGGACACTGTGAAGAGGTCTATGAGAAACTGGGTGTGTCGCTAACGCGCGAAGATGTGCGTGCCGAGAGCTTCTATAATGAGCATTTGCCCGAGATCGTCCAAACGCTTAAGACACAAGGGGTGGCTACCGAGAGCGAAGGGGCGCAGTGTGTCTTTTTTGGCGAGGATGAGGCGCCGCTGATCGTTCAAAAAGCCGACGGAGGTTACCTCTATGCTACGACGGACTTAGCGGCACTCTGGTATCGTGCCAATGTGCTGCATGCCAAGCGTATCAGCTATGTGGTCGATGCCAGACAGTCACAACATTTCAAGCAGGTCTTTGCCACCGCGCGCAAGGCGGGCTTGGTCGGTGAGGATGTGCTATTGGAGCATATCGCCTTCGGGACGATGACCGACAAAAACGGTAAACCCTTCAAGACGCGCGAAGGGGGCACCGTCAAGTTGATCGATCTGCTTAACGAAGCGATCGTGCGCGCCAAAGAGGCGATCAAAAAGAGCGGCGAGTATGACGAAGCGGAGATCGAGACGATCGCAAAGACGATCGGTATCGGTGCGGTCAAGTATGCCGACTTGAGTATGCGCCGCGATATGAACTATGTCTTTGACTGGGAGAAGATGCTCAGCTTTGAGGGCAATACGGCGCTCTATATGCAGTATGCTTATGCGCGTATCCGCTCTATCTTGCGTAAGTACGGTAAAGCGCCCGAGGGTGAGATCATCGTCACCGATGCGCTGGAGCATCGCTTGTTGGTACAGCTGCTACGCTTTGAAGATACGCTGCTTGAGGCGGCGCAGAAGGCGATGCCTTCGTATATCACAAGCTATCTTTATGAGTTGGCGACACTCTTTATGAAGTTTTACGAGCACAACCCCATCTTAAAAGAGGGTGTTGATGAAAAGGTGCGTCAAAGCCGCTTGCAACTGGCTGACTTGAGTGCTAAGACGATTAAGCTTGGACTTGGACTGCTTGGTATCGAGACCGTCGAGCGTCTGTAGTATACACCCTTTTCTCTTCGTGCCCTTGCATTCTTGACAATTTGACATCTTTTTCATAGGTGCTGCATCCATATGCTATCTTTGCTATAATATTTTGTATAGCATAGGAGCCTTTTATGTCGACCAGTGAAGTGATCTGCCCGGAATGTGGTGCGCATATCGATATCGATAGTGTCTTTTACAAGCAGATAGAAGAGCGATTTAGAGCCGAGCATGCAGAGGAGCGTAAAAAGCTACAAGCGGAGCTTGAACAGGCGCGAAAAGCGTACAAAGCCCATCTTGAAGAGCTCAAAGCAAAAGAGGAGGCGCTCAAAGAGGAGAAGGAGCGCTTCGACGAGGCGTTGCAGAAGGCGCTAAAAGCGCAACTACGAAGCGAGCGGACAAAGTTAGAAGAGGAGCTTCGCAAAGCACTTGTCGAAGAGCAGAGCGAAGCGATGGCAAAACTGCAGCGCGAGCTGGAAGCAAAACAGAAGCAGTTAGCCGAACTCAACGCCGCCAAGATAGAGATAGAGCGGCTTAAGCGTGAGAAAGAGAGTGTAGCGCAAGCGGCAAAACTTGAAGCCGAAAAGGAACTCAACGAACGCTTGCGCCAAGAGCGAGAGAAGATGCAGCAACTTCTTGAAGAGGCGGCGCGCCAAAAGCAAAAGGCATTGGAAGAGGCACAGGCGCTGAAGCTCAAAGAGAAAGACGAGCAGATCGCGCAGCTTAAACGGGCGGCAGAGGAGCTGCGCCGCAAGGCGGAGCAGGGCAGCATGCAGATGCAAGGTGAGGCGCTGGAGCTTAGTATCGAGTCGTGGCTTAAGCGTCAATTTCCCTTCGATAGTATCGAAGAGGTTAAAAAGGGTGCTTTTGGTGCCGACTGTATCCAGACGGTACACACACGCGAAGCGAGTCGCTGCGGTGTCATCTGCATAGAGAGTAAAAACGCCAAGCACTGGAGTAACGAGTGGATCAACAAGCTTAAGCAAGATATGCTCAACGCAGGTGCCGATATCGCCGTGCTGGTAACGACCGTCTATCCGCCCGAGATGGAGCGTATGGGTTGGGTAGAGGGTGTGTGGGTCTGCTCACTCGAGGAGTTCAAGGGGTCGATCTCTTTGCTTCGTGAAAGCTTGGTGCGCATCCATCGTATGGTGCAACGCGAAGAGAACAAAAGCGACAAGATGACACTGCTTTACAACTACCTGACGGGCAATGAGTTTCAGATGCAACTGCGTGCGATCGTCGAGGGGTTTATTCGCATGCAAGAGGAATTGGAAAAAGAGAAGCGATCACTTACGGCAGCATGGAAGCGCCGTCAAAAACTCATCGACAACGTCTTGGCAAATACTACCGAAATGTACGGTGCGCTGCAAGGCATCGCGGGCGGCGGTGCCTTGCCGAAGATCGAAGCGCTGGAGCTTCCCGAAAGTGTGGACGAGGCGTAAGATGCACGGTACGATAGACTATCGCCTACGCTTTACT
>JALWQQ010000169.1 GCA_027083075.1 Campylobacteraceae bacterium | reverse complement strand
GCGCCCTTTGAGTTTGACCGTAACGGTCAGTTTAAATCCGGGCAGATCGGGAAGTTCTTCAACATCGGTTTTGACGGAAGTAAGCAGTAGCGGATGGCACATCGGGATGAGTTCGCTTGTCTTTTTCGCCCCTTGGATCGCAGCAATGACTGCGGTTTGTAGCACCGGTCCCTTTTTGGCGGTGTTGGCTATCACCGCTTCATACGCCTCGGGGGTTACTTCGATAATGCCGCTGGCAATGGCAATGCGCTCCGTTTCGTCCTTGCTTCCGACATCAACCATTTTGGGTTTATCGTTTTCGTCTAAGTGAGTAAGTGTCACGATCGTACCTTGTTGTCGTTTTTTGCATTGTAGCATAATGGCGACAGAGACTCTTTGAGTCGGGTGATAAATTTTGCTCTGCGGTGCTTTCAGGCGGTCTGCAGAGGTACACTCTCTTCTTGTCGCTTGAGCATTCGTGTCGAAATCGCGAAAAATAGCAGATAGAGTATACCGTAAAGTCCAAGTGCGAGAAATTGCTCTCTTTGATCGAATTGTGTGAAACCGACAATAGTAAAGAGAAGTTGGATAGTGGCAAGAAGTAGAACAGCCTTTTGCACATTGTTGTCGAAGTATCGTAATGCAATATGATGCAAATGGGTCTTGTCGGCATAGAATGTCGAGAGACCGCGAATCTTTCGTCGCAACATTACGATCAGTGTGTCGAGGATCGGAATAGCGGCAAGATAGAGAATCTTAACGGGCTGGATATACTCTAAAGCACGAATCGCTACGATAGAGATGATAAAGCCGATAGCAAGAGATCCGCTGTCGCCCAAAAAGATTTTAGCGGGATGCCAATTGAAAAACAGAAATAGTGTCAATGCGACGATTGTCAGGCCACTTAAGTAGAGGATTAGAAAATCGTGGTGTAGATAGCCTATATAGGCAAAGGCTGAGAGGATAATGATACCGATAAGAGAGGAGAGCCCATCTAGTCCGTCAATAAGATTGAAACCGTTGGTGAAGCCCGATACGGCAAAGAGGGTAAAAGCTACGGCAACAAACTTCGGTAGTTTGAGCGGAGTGTGGAGGCAGACCCCCAAATCGTCGATAAGAAGCCCTTGATATATGATCATAAGTGTAGCCACGATAATGAATAAGAACTTTGTTTTCGGAGAACTGTGCGTAAGGTCGTCCCAAATTCCTCCGATCCAAATAATCGCGATAGAGAGAAAAATCCATCGGTAGTCGATAAAGTGTTGTGTATCGAATGCGGCGGAACAAAGTAGTGCCGCTATCATTCCGATCCCCGCTCCTTTCGGAATAGGATCCGAGTGGCTGCTTCTTTGATTGGGAATATCAAGTAGTCCGATACGCGGAGCCATCACGATAACCAGCGAAATCATCAGGGGTGTCAGAAAAAGAGAGATCAAGATGCTTTTTTCGATTTCACCGTCAACCATTTGTGCTCTTTGAGAAGATGTCGAGTCTCACTCGGATTTCGGAATTATATCGAAAACTATTTCATTCGAAGCAAGGAGGTGAAGAAGGAAGAAGTGTGACGAAAAAATATAAATTTATGTTTAATTTAAGCATCAATAAACTATAGTTATAAAAATTATTATCAAGAGGTATAAAATGACCTATGCCTACCTGCGGAGCATGTCGGGTCTATCTTCGCTCTCCGAGCAGGTGCGAGAGATCATCTCTTTTGCACAGCGCGAAGGCATCACCATCGATAAAGAGGTGGTGGAGTATTCGCAAAAAGATGCGCCGATCGATGCACGCAAAGAGTTTGAAAGCTTTTTACGTGGCATTAAAGAGGGAGATCGCCTTGTCGTGAGCGCCTTGGAGGTGCTCAGCGATAGGGTCGAGGAGCTTGTCAAGGTGGTCAACTGCATCTTTAGCCACAAGGCAACGCTCTTGGTGGCGCGCACTGCGATGCAGATCCGAAGAGAGAGCAAGGCGGTAGAGATCTTTTCTCTGCTTAACGCCTTGCGCGAAGCAAAACGTGAGCGCTACGGTAAGATCGGGCGCCCCAAGGGCAGTAAGTCGGGCTCGAAATTTGACGTCTATCAGTCGCGCATCATTGCGATGCTCAAAGAGAAGATGAGTGTCAGCGCGATCGCAAGAGAGTTGGGCGTAAGCCGCAGTTCACTCAAAGACTACATCGAGTCGCGCGCCCTGCGCGATCTGGTCGACGGCGAGTGGATCAAGGTCTTTCCGCAGACGCACACGACGGAACATATCGTCATGATATGTCCCTTCGAACAACGACAATCTCACACAAGGAAGGTAAGCTAATGGAAGCGGCAGCTACACAAAACAGTACCCCAAAAGCGAAGAAAAATATGGCAAAAGAGTATCTGAAGGGGTGGGTGCCCTATCGGATCAAACGCTATTGGTTCTATGCGGCGGTGACGGTTATGGTGATGGTGATGCCGTGGATCAAGATCGGCGGACATCACATCTTTTTGCTCAGTTTCGATCATAAAAAGTTAGAGTTTTTGGGTGTACAGTTCGATATGCAAGAGCTCTACCTGATGCCCTTTTTGTTGATGCTGCTCTTTTTGGGCATCTTTGCGATCACGACGGTTGGCGGTAGGGCATGGTGCGGCTGGGCATGTCCGCAGACCATCTTTCGCGTCATCTATCGTGATCTGATTGAAACCAAGCTCTTGCATCTGCGTAAAACGATCAAAAATAAGCAAAAAGAGCCCGATATGAGCAAGCCTGAAAACAAGGTTAAAAAGGCGATCGCCATTGCGCTATGGTCGCTGCTTGCCTTTGTAGCGTCGGCAAACTTCTTTTGGTATTTCGTACCGCCCGAAGAGTTTTTCGTCTATATCCAAAACCCTGCCGAGCATCCGATCCTTTTCGGTTTCTTTGTCGGTACGGCACTCTTTTTGATCGCCGATATTATTTTCATCAAAGAGAACTTTTGTATCTATGTCTGTCCTTATAGTCGCGTGCAGTCGGTACTCTATGACGACGATACGTTGATGGCGGTGTACGATCCGATCCGCGGCGGCGAGATCTATGAGGGGCACGGTAACGAACGCCATAAGCTCTATAGTAAGAAAAAAGAGCTGCTTGCCGCCAACCCCAACGCCGAGTGTACCACTTGCGAAAGCTGTGTCAGTGTTTGTCCGACCCATATCGATATCCGTAAAGGGTTGCAGCTTGAATGTATCAACTGCCTCGAGTGTGTCGATGCGTGTACGCAGGTGATGGGCGCACTCGGAAAACCCTCTTTGGTGCAGTGGTCGAGTGAGCGCGAAACGATGCGACACGAAGGCAAAACACGCATCTTTAGACCCAAGGTGATCGCCTATTTTGCCGTTTTGACGGCGGTGCTTGTTGCGCTCTTCGTGATGGGAAGCAAAAAGGAGCATATGCTGCTCAATATCAACAAAGAAGGGCGACTTTACAAGATTACACCGGAAGGAACGATCAAAAATGCTTACCTCTTTTTGTTTGAAAACACCGATACCAAGCGCCATACTTACTATTTTGAGATAGAGGACAACAAGAACATTCGTATATTGCAACCTAAAAAGCCTTTTGGTATCAATGCAGGTCGCAAAAAAAGAATTGTCGTAGTTCTGGAAGCAGATGGTGCATTGGCAAAGGGGCTCAAAGGAAATAGACCGATATCCATCACGATCCATGCCTATGCGACGGATGCACCCAAAAAGGTAACGGTGCTTCGAAAAGCAAGTTTTATGCTTCCACCCGAGTCGCTTCTCAAGCAAAAACGTAAGTAGCGCTTGATACAATAGCACAAACAATATGCGGAGGCGAAGATGTCCGAGACGACTCGACGGCGCGTACTGGTTCTCGGCGGCGGTTTTGCCGGTGTCGAAACCGCCATTGCACTATGTGGATACGGCGTAGATGTCACACTGGTGAGTGATCGCGACTTTCTCTACCTCTATCCGATTTCGATCTGGATCGTTACGGGCGAAAAACGCCTTGAGCAGACGACGCTTTCGTTGAGTGCGCTTGCGATGAAGCATGGCTTTAAGCTTATCGTCGATGGCGTCAAGAGCTTCGATGCCTTGACGAAGCGCACCAAGCTACAAAGCGGTAGAGTGCTTGAAGGCTACGACTATATCGTCGTAGCACTCGGACAAGGTAAGATGCGTCACGAAGGGATAGAGCACACTCTCTCGATCTGCGGGAAGCCCGAAGAGGCAACGGCGTTGCATGAGAGACTCGAGGCGTTGATAGAGAAGGGTGAAGGTGCGCTTGCTTTCGGTTTCGGCGGCAACCCGAAAGACCCCTCGGCAGTACGCGGCGGTCCGGCGTTCGAGGTGCTTTTTAATGTCGATCACTACCTGCGCACGCACGGTGTGCG
>JALWQQ010000168.1 GCA_027083075.1 Campylobacteraceae bacterium | reverse complement strand
ATTATGTCATTGTAGGACAAAGAGGGCAGGGAAAAACAACCCTGTTGCGAAAACTCAAAATCGAAGTAGAGAAAGACGAGCAACTCTCTGCATTTTTGTTGCCGGTGAAATTTAGCGAAGAGCAGTACAACATCAGGGGGTTGTGTCGGTTTTGGGAAGAGGTAGCGGACTATTTGCAGACTTACTACGAAGCGTTGTTTGATGGTGTATATGATGCAATAGAGGGACATTTCGATGACGAGGACTACCCAAAAAAATGTTTTGACTATCTCGAAAAGATACTTATCTCAAAAAACAAAAAACTGTTACTCTTGGTGGACAATATTGACGATTTTTTCTCTAAACTCAATAGGGAAGAACAGCATAGACTCAGAGAGGTTTTGTTGACAAGTGCAAGCTTTATTATCGTTGGCGGTTCGACAAAGATGTTTGAGCAGCAGTATGACTACAGTAAGCCCTTTTATGAATTTTTTAAAATTATACGACTTGAATCGCTGAGCTTTGATGAAGTGGCGGCACTCCTGCGAGCCTTGGGCGATCAAAGAGAGTCAGAAAAAATAGAACATATTATCAACAATGCTCCGCAACGCATCGAAGCACTTCGCCAAATCACCGGCGGTGTGCCGCGAACGATGATCATGCTTTTTAATATCTTTGTAGAAGATAATGGCAATGCGTTTGATGACCTGATGCGCATACTCGATGAGGTAACGCCTCTCTATAAAGACCGCATGGAGAGTATGCCCCCTGTGTTACAAGAGCTGGCACATACTATTGCCCTTAACTGGGATGGCATGAGCACCAAAGAGATCGCTAAAAAGACAAGGATGCCAAGCAAAGTGGTCTCGGCACAACTTAAACAGTTAGAAAAGTATCAGATGATCGAAGCGCGTTCGGTGGGGAAAAACAAGATCTATCTGATCAAAGAGCGTTTTTTCAATATCTGGTATCTGATGCGTTATGGAAGGAAAAAGGAAAGGGCGCGCGTAGAGTGGCTGGTGAAGTTTTTACTCTCGTGGTATGCCCCTGATGAGTTGAAAGAGAAGGCAAAGCATTTCAGTAAAATGTTGCAAAACGACAAGGATGGGGGTTTAAATGTTAACTATGTCTTTTATATGGGCGAAGCATTAAGTTTTACAGGTTCTTTGTCGTTACATGAGGAACATGAACTAAAAAATAGTATAAGAAAATATCTATCAGCACATAGCCCGGCACGATTGAAAGATATCTCTAAATCAGATAAAGAACTTTTGGAGCAAGTAGAGGAATTAAGGGAAGAAAAAGCACTTAAACTTTTGATAGACTCAAAAAGAGAAAGTCAAGAGATTCTCTTAAAAAAAGCGCAGGTTATGAATAACTTAGGAATTGACCATATGATACAAGGGGAATATGATGAGTCGGAAGAGTACTATCTTAAAGCTATAGAATATGGTGATATATATGCCTTAAACAATTTGGGTGTTTTGTATGCAAAGCAACAAATATACGATAAGGCAGAAGAGTACTACCTCAAAGCCATCGAGAGTGGAGATACCGGTGCTTTAAGAAATTTGGGCATCTTGTATGCCGAACAACAAGCGTACGCTAAAGCCGAAGAGTACTACCTCAAAGCCATCGAGAGTGGGGATACCGGTGCTTTGAATTCACTATCTTGGCTTTATTTTAGGCAGGCTATCAAGGGGGATGAGGCATTGAGTTTTGTGGAAAAAAGTTATCAAGAGCACCCACAGTATCACAATACCCACACCTATGCCGTTGTATTGCTTTGGCAAGAGGTGTTTGAACAAAGTTATGAAAAGTTTTTAGAGTGCTTAGAATATGACGAAGCATCAGAAGCCGAAGAGGATACAACTATCTATCTTATGCTTTTGATGGCAAAGGGGCAGTATTATAAAGCCAAAGCGTTTATGGAGCTACCCGAATATGAGCTTAAAGAGCGCTATAAACCGTTGTGGTATGCCCTGATGACGCTTATGCGAGAGGAGTTTCCATCGGAAATTTTAAAGATGGGAGGCGAACTCAAAGAGACGGTGGATGAGGTGCTTACGCGCATAGAAGAGATGCGAAAGCAGTATGCCTTGACTTAAAGAGAGATAGCAGATGCAGGCGGCAAGAGATTTTAAACCCTTTTTGGCACTTTCGGCGGCGGCGGGTAGCGGTAAGACCTTTGCGCTTACCGTGCGCTATCTCAGCCTGCTCTTTGCAGGGGTGTCGCCGGCACATATCTTGGCGGCTACCTTTACCAAAAAAGCAGTCGCCGAGATGCAAGGACGAGTCGCCAAGGTTTTGCGGTATCTGCATGAACCCGATTTTGCTCCCTATGTCGAAAGGATTGCTGCGCAAACACAGCTTAGCAAAACAGAGCTACTACAGCGGCGTGAAACGGTGCTAAAGCGTTTCTTGCGTGAACGCAACCATATCGTGACACTCGATAGCTTCTTTGCTTCCGTGCTGCGTGCAGGCGCGCCACTATTGGGGTTTGAGAGCGATTTTGGCGTAGAGCACCTTGATCAGAAGCGTCTGGAGCAACTCTTTTTGGACGAGGTGAAGGCGGCGGGTGCTCTTGGTACTTTGGTCAAGATGATGGCGCATTTAGAAAAGGGCAAGATCGATACACTTACCGATCTGCTACATCGGCTCTATCTCGCGGAGCCGCTTATGATGGTGGAGATACCCGAAGCGGACTATCCGCATGCGCTTGAAGCGAAGATCGCGCGTGTGCAACAAGAGATCTATGAGCGACTGGATACCACAGGCGCTTCAAATCGCGCGAAAAACAACTTTTCAGGGCATGAGGCAAAGGCGCTTTTCGAGCGCGGTGTGTTTAGTAACACATCGCTTGTCGAGGTAAAAGACTACAAAAAATATGTCGCCAAAGACCCGATGATCGAGACGCGCTACCAAGAGATAAGAGTGCTTTTGAAGGCGTGGGCTTTACAAAGAGAGGCGTACTTCTTGCACCGATTGATGCAACTCTATACCCTTTATAAAAATGCGCGCATCGCCTATATCAAGCGCTACGGTACGGTGAGCTTTGACGATATCTTGCACTTAAGTTATCGTGCACTACATCTCTCGGAAGATCGCTACTTTTTGCACTTCCGCTTGGATGAGCATTTTCAGCATCTGCTCTTGGATGAGTTTCAAGACACCTCGACATTGCAGTTTTTCTTGTTGGAGCCGCTGCTTGAAGAGATCTTTGCGGGCAAGGGGCAGCATGCGTCGCATAGCTTCTTCTATGTGGGCGATACGAAGCAGTCGATCTACCGTTTTCGCGGAGGTAATGAAGCGCTTTTTGATGTGGTAGCCAAGCGTCACGGTGTCGAGATAGAGCCGATGGATACTAACTATCGTAGCGCAACACGCATCGTCGCGTTTGTCAACCGCACCTTCGAGGGTGTGATAGATGGGTATGTCAAGCAAAAAGCCAACGGCTACACCCATGAAGGCAAAGCGGTAGAGGGGTATCTGAAAGTGTGCGAAGACGAAGCGCCGATAGTGCGTGCGATCAAGGAGGCAGAGCGCCTCTTGCAAGCGGGCGTCATGGCTGAAGAGATCGCCTTTTTGGTGCACACTAACAAAGAGAGCAAGCAGCTGCACGAAGCGTGCATTGAGGCGGGCATTCCTGCACTACTCAAGAGCTCGACCAAGCTACATAAGCTGCCGCACATTGCCGCATTGGTATCGATGCTTGCTTATCTCTTTTACGGTGAACGCGTCGAGGCGCAACCCTTTTGCGAAAGGATCGGCAAGCCTCTTGAGGCACTCGATCTTTCGTGGTTTTCACCCACCATGGCACCGGTGGTGGCGTTGGATCGTTTGGTGCGCGACTACGGTTATTTTATGGAAGACCCCAATCTCTTGCGCCTGATGAATATCGCGGCATCCTATACGGAGATCTCCATATTTTTGGAGGCGTTCGAAAAGAGCGATACAGATGTCGCGGAAGGCAGTCTGCGCGGCGCTACCATTATGACGATTCACGGCTCAAAAGGCTTGGAGTTTGCCTATACGATTGTCTTAGACAGGATAGGTAAAGGGGGCAGCGATAATGATCCACTCCTTTTTAGTTACAAGGATGCGCTCTATATCGACCGACTCTTTTGGCGCATGAAGGGGCGCGAGAACTACGATCATGCATATGCGGCCTACCTTACGCAGCGCAAGGCGCTTTTTGAAAAGGATAGACTCAACACTCTCTATGTCGCACTCACACGTGCCGTCAAGGGACTCATTGTCGTGATGAAACCCGAGGCGTCGATCTTTGCGCCCTTGGCACTGCAGCCGATGGAAGAGGGGAGTATTCATGCGAAGCGGCACGAGGAGCGTGTGCACGAGATGGCGT
>JALWQQ010000167.1 GCA_027083075.1 Campylobacteraceae bacterium | reverse complement strand
GGGCAGATAAGATGGTGACCGACTTCCTCCTTTCGTATGCGCGTTTGGTAGCGGCGCATCCGGAGGATCTCTCTGTCGAGACCGAAACGATCGACGAGGGGCTTGACGAGATCACGCTCTATGCCAACCAAGAAGATGTCGGCAAGTTGATCGGCAAAGAGGGTAAGATGATCAACGCCATCAAGACGGTTATCTCCGGCTGTAAGGCAAAAGGCGCCAAAAACTACCGCATCAACATCAAGCCCGCTGCATAGAAGGGGCACACGATGTCCGAACGATTTTTGATCGCCCAAGTCGGGCGTACCGTGGGGCTACACGGTGATCTTAAGCTTCATCTACATACCGATTTTCCCGAACAGTTCAAAAAAGGTGCTACATTTCAAAGCAGTAAGGGTGAACTTCAGATAGCCGCATATAACCCTACGCGCGGTACCGTACGCTTTGTCGGTTTTGAAGATGTCGATAGCGCCAAGAGACTGACCAATGCCAAGCTCTTCTCCGATGAAGCGGCGACACGAGAGGCGTGCAAACTTGAAGAGGGGCAGCATTTTTGGTTTGAGATCATCGGTTGTGAGGTCTTTGAGGCGGGTGAACGATTGGGACAGGTTACCGAGATAGAGCGTTTGGTGGATGCCGACTATCTTTCGGTCGAGAGCGATGAGACGCTCCGCGGTGAGAAGGGTGCCAAGCGCTTCTTGATCCCCTACATCGATCGCTATATCGTAGAGGTCGATACGGCGGCAAAGCGCATCGAGGTGCGCGATGCCAAGGCGATCTTCGAGGCAAGCTGATGCGCTTTACCTTTGTGACGCTTTTTCCGGAACTGCTCAAGGGGTACTTCGAGGCAAGCATCTTAGGGCGCGCCATAGAAAGGGGGTCTTTTGCCGTCGATTTTTGCAACCCGAGAGCGTTTACCGAAGATAAATTTAACCGTGTCGATGCACCGATGGTCAGCGGCGGCGCAGGGATGCTGATGACCCCCCAACCGCTTTACGATACACTGCAGCATATCCTTGACGAAGACCCTGAAGCGCACATCGTCTTTCCGCTTCCGGTGGGCAAACCCTTTGTGCAAAACGATGCCAAGCGCCATGCCAAGCAGTACCGTCATATCGTCTATGTCTGCGGACGCTATGAGGGTATCGACGAACGCGTGATCGAGCGCTTTGCCGATGAGTGTTTGAGCATCGGCGACTATGTGCTTACCGGGGGCGAACTTGCCGCGGCGGTAATGTGTGACGCGACCGCAAGGCATATCGAAGGTGTGCTTGGCAACAGCGACTCTTTGCACGAAGAGAGCTTCGAGTCCACCCTCTTGGAAGCCCCCGCCTTTACCAAGCCGGTGACCTTCCGAGGAAGTGCGGTGGTTTCAGAGTTCTTAAAGGGGAATCATAGTAAAATCTCGGACTTAAAAAAGCAGATGGCTTTGTGCAAGACGCAATATTTCAGACCCGAAATTATCAAAAAGGCTGAGGCATGAGAAACAGATATATCGAGCAGTTCGAGCAACAACAGATCGCAGGCAAAGAGATTCCCGCATTTAGAGCGGGCGATACCGTCAGAGTCGGTGTACGCATCAAAGAGGGCGATAAAGAGAGAGTTCAGAACTTCGAAGGCGTATGTATCTCTATTCGCGGACAAGGTACC
The DNA here is from genome assembly GCA_027083075.1 of Campylobacteraceae bacterium. Lineage (GTDB taxonomy): Bacteria > Campylobacterota > Campylobacteria > Campylobacterales > Sulfurovaceae > JALVPA01. The sequence continues at coordinate 2,722 of JALWQQ010000167.1, read as the reverse complement.
GGAAAAACCTTTACTATTCGTAAAATGGGTGCCAATAATGTCGGCGTAGAACGCATCTTTCCCCTCTACTCGGATTCTATCGAAACTATCGAGGTCGTTCGCCGCGGACGTGTCAGACGTGCGAAGCTCTTCTACTTGAGAGGGTTGAGGGGTAAGGCTGCTCGTATCAAAGAACTCCGCAGAAAATAAGCTCTCTTTTTGTTTTTACTTCATCTTTGAAGGAGCGCTTCAGTCACTTACTAAGCTGTAAGCTCCTTCAGCACAACCTCCAAATCTAAAGCAAAACCAAAAAGATCTCTTGATTTCTCAATCCTAAATCTTTTGTGTAGCCTCCTTTACCCAAACCTGCAAATCTGAGCACAACTTTCACAAAAACTTTACTTGCTTACTATGGAAACCTCCTTCCATATCTATGGCAAATCAAAAAGCCTCGTTTTCGCTATAATAGCGATTATCTTTTGGAGTGGGTTATGTTGAAGAGTATCGGGATTCGTTTATTGAAAATCGTGCAGCTTATACTGGTGCTGGGGTTTATCCTCTTTGAAGAGATTGTCTGGGAGGGGATCGCCAAGCCGATCTACGACTATGTGCATGCGCTTAAGCTGCTACTCAGGCTTGAGGCGTGGGTGCAACGGATACCGGGATGGTTGGTGCTGATACTCTTTGTGCTTCTGCTTACTTCGGTGGAGATGCTGGGTGTCTATGCGGGTATCTTGGCGTTAAGCGGGCATCCCGTCGCTGCAGCGGGGATCTATCTGACGAAGATACCGATCGCTGCGTTTACCTTCTGGCTCTTTCGTGTCAGTGAAGCCAAGCTGATGCGTTACGCTTGGTTTCGCTATCTTTATGAACGGGCGATGGCGCTCATCGCCAAGCTTAAAGCCACGGAACTGTATCAAAACACCATGCAGAGGCTTCATGCGCTCAAAGCGCAGATAAAAGGTGCTTGGCAACGGTTTAAAGCGCGCTATGTTGCCAAAGAGAGCGGTTTCATGCAGGCATTGAAGCGCTACTACCGCACGATGAAGCGCATCGTAGGAAGAGAATGAGCCGTACACTTCGGTATCTGCTCTATCTCTTGGTGGGATCGGTAGCGCTGTTTGGTTTTTTGTATCTTGTTTTTCCATCTCTCTTCGGGTATGCAACGGCGACGATTCGCGATATCATAGACTTTTTAAAACGCTATTTTCTTGCGTTGCTTGCCGCTTTTTTCTTGGTTAAAGGGAAGTTTATCTGGGCGCTTTTCGTGCGCAAGGTGGTGATGATGAGCGCAACGGAGTTAAGCAAGCGCTATGTGATGGAGCAGATCGTCGCACACAATCTCAAGCGACACTTTTTTGACCACATTAAAGAGGATCTCTCAAGACTTGCGCGACACTTGGCGCACCGCTTTAAGCGCTTTCCTTTGGCAAAACGACTGATGACTGTTGTCGCTTTTATTGGATCGCTGGGTATTGTCGGTAAGCTTGCCGGTGCGGCACTCTTTATCAAGGTGGTGCTTGCGCGTATTTGGAGTTTTTTGTTGCGCATAACGCTTCGAGTCGGCAACCTTCTTACACTCTTTTTTGTCGAAGTGTTGTGGCAAGGCATTCTCTTACCTCTGCTTGAGTTGCTGTTATTGTCGCGCTTGTGGCGACTGTTGATACGCTTGCCCGGTATGGCACTTCTACTTCGCCTCTTGCGCCGTCTTTATGATCTCTTTGGTCGCTACTTCGGCGCTCTTTTGCGCCGTTATGTGCAAGTGCCGCTAAAGCGTCTTTTGCGCCGTGCGGCACTGCGCATACGTGAGTTGATCTACGCTTATATCGGCTTTCGCAAAGAGAATGCATGGCAGCGCCTTCAAAAGCTACGCACACTTCGCCCAAGCTACCATACGATACTGCGTCAAAAAGCACCGCCCAAAGTACGTCGCAAAGCTGAGCGCCTGCGCAAAAGAGAGAAGAAGAGCCGCTTTCTTATCCGGCGCGAGGATAGAGAGCGTTCATCGCTTCGCCGCCGAGGATATAGGCTTTGGCAAAGCCGAAGGTTGCTTCGCCATAGATCGGCGTGAGTGCAAAGAGACGAAAATCAAGACCCCTAAGCATCGCAATCGTTTCGCCATGGCGCTGCTGCAGTTGAGTCAATATCTCATCATAGAGCGGTGTGTCGCGCACGATCTCTTCCGCATCACACTGCAGACTGATACGTTTGCGTGCAAAGATATTATCGGTATGCGTCTCGTCGTCGATAAAGAGTGCCGACGCTTTGGGGGTGCGCAGAAGGTTTTGCGTATGGGTGGCCAGTTGCGAGATGTAGATATAGAGCCGTTCTCCATCATAGAAGAAGGGTGCATAGGAGCCGAAGGGGTAACCGTTTTCGCCGATCGTGCCTAGAATGGTGCTTTGAAAGGTGTCGAGCAGTTGTGCTAAGGGGATCATCGGTAGCTCCTCTCTTTCATCGCTTTTTGCGCTTCACGCTCCATCGTGCGGCGCTTGAGGGTTTCGCGCTTGTCGTGCAGTTTTTTACCGCGCGCTAGGGCGATCTGTACCTTGGCGAGGTTACGGGCGTTAAAGTAGAGCTTGAGCGGCACGATCGTCAGCCCCTCTTTGTTAACTTTGCCTCCTGACTTCCGCGTTTTCTTACCCTAAAATCATAACCCCCCTATTTTAGGGACTTTCAAAGGGATAAAACCCCTCTTTTGTGTGTCCCGACCTTCAAATTGCTACAATATCCTATGCATTAT
>JALWQQ010000166.1 GCA_027083075.1 Campylobacteraceae bacterium | reverse complement strand
AAGGTATCGAAAAAAGATATTCGATAAAGAGGTAGACAAAAATAAACGATCAACGACGATATAAAATTTATGATAATTTAATAGTCGATTTACTATACTATTTTCAGGTAAATTTCATGATAAATTGAAGGATTTTTCTATGGTGCATTACAGAGAAGATGAGCTCTACTCCGTTACCGACTTTACCAAAAGGATCGGCACGCTTCTAAAAGAGATTAAAAACAACACCTTTGAAAAGATAGGCGTATTGAAAAACAATCGTTTGGAAGCCGTGGTGCTCTCAACAGCGGAATACGCAAGACTTAAGCAGATAGAAGAGGAATCCAAAAATGCACGATGGGCATACTGGAAAGAAGATGAATTGGATAACTTTGGCAAAATTGCTATTGGATTGAGTAAGAATGACTTTGATGATGAAGATGAGGATTACTCCAAATGGTAGGGAGTATCTATTTTATAGAGATGCCCTATAGTGATTTTAGGCAAACTAAAGGACGTCCGGTTTTGGTCGTGAAACAGATTGATAAAAATGATCTTTTGGTATTACCGTTGACAAGTAACTTGAGAAGGGAAGGTATTGGCATCACCAATAAAGATATTGCAGACGGCACACTCAAAAAAGATTCGGTAGTTATCGTGCCAAAAATGACAGCAGTTGATCATTCGTTGATTGTTTCAAGTCATAAAATAGCAACACTTAAAAAGAGCGCTTTTGATAACGTTATGCAAGCATTATGCGATAGGCTCGGATGTTGATAAGACTTGATAAATACCTGGTAGAAAAGGGCTACTTCGAGAGTCGTAACCGCGCCTTGGAGGCGATCAAAGCGGGACGTGTCTCTATCGACGGCAAGGTTGCCAAGCCTTCGAGTAAGGTTAGTCAGGAGAGTTGCATCGAGATAACACCGGCAAAATTTTATGTCAGTCGTGCGGCACGTAAACTCGAAGGCTTTCTTGACGCCTATCCTATTGCCGTAGAGGGCAAACGCGCACTCGATATCGGCTCGAGCACGGGCGGCTTTGCGCAGATCTTACTTGAAAGAGGTGTCGCATCGCTGGCTTGTGTCGATGTGGGCAAAGAGCAGCTGCATTCGCAGATTCGCCAAGATCCTCGCGTCAGTATCTATGAGCAGACCGATATCCGCGACTTTACGGACGATCGCGGCTTTTCGCTCATCACTTGTGATGTGAGCTTCATTTCAATCCTGCATATTATCGAAGCAATCGATCGTCTGGCGCAATGCGGTGCGCAGGTCGTTATCCTCTATAAGCCGCAATTTGAAGTTGGCAAAAAGGCCAAACGCGACGCCAAAGGAGTGGTTGTCGATCACGCCGCCATCGAGACAGCAAAAGAGCGCTTCGAGTGCAAAACCCAGTCGCTTGGGTGGCGGCTGCTGCATGCAATGCCCTCGCCATTAGCAGGCAAAGAGGGCAACATAGAGTATCTCTATCTTTTTGAAAAGCAATCCAAGACAAGATAGATATAAAAATATATGCTACAATATAAAAAGATATCGATCTTTGTATGAAACGCTAAGGAGCACCTATGAAAGCGGTCTATACCAATCTGAACGATGAAAATTATCGAATGCTCGAACTTCTTTCGACAAGCAAGGGCATCAAAAAAAACCATATCATTAACGAAGCACTTTCGTGTTATTTCGATACCCTCAAGAGTGTACCCGAAACATACATGGTGCATCCGCTTGTCATAAGCGAAGAGGAGTTTGCAAGGATCGAGGAGCAAAGTAGATCTACAGAGGCGTTAAAGAGACTTATGAATGAGGATTGAAAAGTTAGAGAAGGGGCACAAGAAAACGCGCTTTGATTGCGGTAACGATGTGTTAAACAGCTTTCTCAAGCGCTACGCTTATCAAAATCAACAGAGATATCTGATGGGTGTAACGTATGTTGCCGTCAATGATACCGAAGTGATCGGATATGTGACATTAAGTGCCTCTTCGATCAGAAAAACGGCAGTAGATGCGAAAAAACCGTATGAAGAGATCCCCGTGATGCGGATCGCAAGGCTGGCGGTCGATAAACATTTTCAAGGTCACGGTATCGGCAGTAAGCTACTTCGCTTTGCATTTGACAAGGCGAAAGAACTCAAAGAGAGATTCGGGTGCACCGGGGTTGTGGTCGATGCCAAAGAGCAAGCCGTACCATTTTACGAACAATACGGGTTTATTAAAGTAAACACCTTTGAGAAGGGTTTGACTGTGCCGATGTATCTCTCTATGCGCGTCATAGAGCCAATAGGAGGAAATTGATGTACACCAACACCATCCGCTCCGTTACCATCGGCTCTTTCGACGGCATTCATCTCGCGCATCAAGCATTAATCGACAAGGCGGAGGCGGTGGTTGTCATCGAACGGTTTACAGGTTATTTGACACCGGGGTTTCGGCGATGCGATCACATCAACAAACCCTGCTTTTTTTACGATTTTGAAAAGATCCGCCGACTTTCGCCACAAACATTTCTTGAAAAACTGCAAGAGAACTTTCCGGCTTTGGAAAAGATCGTTATCGGGTTTGACTTTACCTTCGGTAAACACAAAGCTGCCGATGCCGCATGGCTTCAGGCGCACTTCGAGGGTGAGGTGACGGTGGTGCCCGAAATATCTCTCGATGGTATCGCCGTACATTCGCGCACCATTAAAGAACTGCTGCAAGCGGGAGACATAGAGGGGGCTCACCGACTCTTGGGTAGGCGTTATCGTATCTATGGACGCATCGTTACAGGACAGGGGCTTGGAGGTCGAGCGCTGGTACCGACACTCAATCTTCAAACAGAAGGCTACCAACTGCCTCGCGAAGGGGTGTACGCGACACGTACGTACATTGACGGCGTATGGTACGCTTCGGTGAGCTTTATCGGTCATCGCGTTACGACCGACGGTAGCTTTGCGGTAGAGACGCATCTTATCGATACGCAAATCGACGGCGCAGTCACAGGGCAGATCGGGATAGAGTTCATTGCTTTTTTAAGGGAGAACAAAAAGTTTGAGACGATAGAAGCGCTCAAAGCGCAGATCGAACGGGATATAATAGAGGCAAAGGCATGGATTCTTGAGAGCGAAAAATAAGCTAACTACTTTGCAATATATACGGTGTAAGAAAAGGTAATAATTATTGCCAATAGTGCGACGATTATCAATACATGTTCCATTTATAACTCTCCTAACTCTTTGATGTGTTTTTCTATCTTTTTGGCAACAATGGCAATCCAAAAGGAGAAAACCACAACCAATACGATACCTGAATAAAAAACAAGTCCTATTCTATGATCCAAATAGAGCTTGGATACTCCTGCAATCACTGCTACCAAAACGGTCACTAATATTTTAAAGAGATCTTTAAGCCAATCGATATGCGCTTTAATCTCATCTATCCTTGCCATGTGTTATTATACCATGATTTGTGTCGCTGCAAACGGCAGATAGGGCGACAAAAAACGATTTAGTGCAAGCAAAAGGCTATGATGATGCAAGAAGATAAGCTCTTTGCACAAAAGATAGAGAAAAAATTTGAATTTGACGAGGCGGTGGCTTCTGTCTTTGACGATATGCTTGACCGTTCGGTACCTTTTTACAAACAGGTGCAATCGCTCATCATCTCACTGATCGAAAAGCGTGCGCGTGACGGGATGCGGGTCTTGGATCTCGGTGCTTCTACGGGTAGCTTTCTGCTTGCGCTTGCATCACGGATTGAGACAAAGGCGCATTTGGTAGGCGTCGATAACTCTCAAGCGATGGTAACGCGCGCCGAGCAAAAAGCGCAGGCTTTTGGTGCCGATGTGGTGTTTCGCTATGAGGATATGCGCACGGCAAATTTCGGTACCCAAGATATCATCGTTGCCAACTATACCCTGCAGTTTATCCGCCCGATGGAGCGTCCGGGTCTGGTCTCGAAGATCTACGAGGCATTGGATAAGGAGGGGTGTTTTTTCTTTAGCGAGAAGGTCACCTTTGAAGAGCGAAGGCTAGATAAGGAGACGATCGATCTCTACTATGATTTTAAGCGTGCGCAAGGCTATAGTGACTTTGAGATCGCCCAAAAGCGCGAAGCGCTGGAAAACGTACTTATACCCTTTACGATCGCCGAAAATATCCGTATGTGTAAAGCGGCCGGTTTTGCGCATGTCGATACCCTCTTTCAGTGGGGCAACTTTGTTACCTTTTTGGCGCAGAAAAAGTAGCCCCTTTGCCACGATTTTAAAGTTACTTTTCGTAACATACTATGATGATCTCGAAGTTATCGGGCTCTGTAGCTTGTTTGAGTTATTCACAGCTTTTTCACACCGTGAATAAGTCATGGTCAAAAGATGCCCGAAATAGCGAGACTTACTAAAAAATATGAATCTTT
>JALWQQ010000165.1 GCA_027083075.1 Campylobacteraceae bacterium | reverse complement strand
CGATCTTATCTTAGAAGCACAAAAGCAGATCGAGATGCTTACGCCTATCGAAGAGGAGAGTCGCCGTTACGAGGAGTTGGAGGCGCAAGCGTTACATTATCGTAAGATGCGCGAAGCGCTCGATGCCTTTTTTGCCAAGCGACGCATCGGCTTGATCGAAGAGAGACTCTCCGGTCTCGACTTCGATGTAGAGAAAAAAGCATCCAAAAAGCGGCAACTTGTCGAAGAGATGGAACGAAGCGAACAAACGATACTCGATCTAAAACTGCAGTTACAAAAAAACGGTGCCGATAGGTTGGAGCAGTTGCGACGCGAGATCGATCACGAAACGCGGGAGATGGCGCGGCGACAGGAGGCAAAACGGCGTTATGACGAACTCTGCGAGGCGATCGGCTTGCAGAAAGCCTCTAATGAACATCGCTTTTTGAAAAATCGTGAAGCGGCACAACGAAAACTCTCGGAGATCGAGACCGAAACGATACGATTGCAAAACGAAAAGATCTCCGACGAAGTGATGCTTTCACGCTATAAAGAGCAGGGTGAGAAGATAGAGAGTGAGATCGTTTACCTCGAAGCACGTCGTAGTAACATCCCTCCGGAAACGGCGCGTATTCGTGACGAGATGGCGAAGGCTTTGGGCTTGAAGATCGAAGCGCTACCCTTTGCGGGAGAGTTGATCCGAAGTACCGATACGAAATGGCAAGGGGCGATGGAACGGGTGTTGCACAATTTTGCACTCTCCCTAATAGTTGATTCCGAGCACTATAAAGCGGTTGCGGATTATGTGGAGCGAACCCGTCTCGGCGGGAAGCTGGTCTATCTAAAAGTCGACCGCAACCACAAAATGGAGCCGGTAGAGATCGTCCCCGATTCGCTACTGAACAAGATCGAGATCAAGACCGATTCGCCTTTTGCCGTAGCGGTAGAGTCTATGGTGGCTACACGCTTTAACATCCCCTGTGTCGATTCGCTGGAGGAGTTTAGGCGACTCAAGCGCGCAGTAACCGTTCACGGTCAATTCAAAACATCGTATCTGCGGCACGAAAAGGATGATCGCTATGCCCTTGACGACCCTTCTCGCCGAGTACTCGGGTGGGACAATGCGGAGAAGCTTGCCGCACTGCGAGAGGAGAAGGGGTTGCTGGGCGAAAAGATCATCCGTCTTACCAAAGAGACGGAGCGGATCGCCGAAGCGTTGCGGACATCAACCGCCAATCGAGATAATCTGCGGGATCTTTTGGCATTCGATCGTTTTGCCGCAATAGATTGGTATGCTCCGAGTCGCCGCATCGAAGCGTTGCAAGCGGAACTCGAAGCGCTACAAAAAAGCTCGAGTATTATCGCGGAACTCACGACGCAGCTGGAGCGGGAGACGCGGAAGCATCTGGCGATCAAAGAGGAGCTTGATGCGCTTGCTTCGACACTTGGCAAGTTGGAGCAGCAGATCGAAGACCTACGCCTACAATGCAATAATGCGAAACTCTTGGTAGAGCCCGCGACGTCGTTAGAGGGTTTGGAAGCGGCAATTGCCGATTTTGCGGGCGAAGCACTCATCGAGGGCTTGACACTGGTAACGATCGAGTCGCGAAAAAAAGCGGCGCGGGAGCGACTAAGCGATGAGATCGACAAGCTCGACAAGCGTATCTCTCGTTCGCGTGAAAAGATCATCGCCTCTATGGGGCGCTTTAATGCCGCTTTTCCGGTCATTGCCAAAGAGTTCGACGCGGCGGTCGAGTCGGCACCCGAATATCGCAAAAAGCTTGCCGAACTCAAGCGTGACGATCTGCCCCGATGGCGTAAGCGCTTTAAGTCTCTACTACGGGAAAAGATGGTGCAGCACTTCGTTACGCTACAATATACCTTAGAGCGGCAGAGCAGAGAGATCGTCGAGAAGATAGAGAAGATCAACGCTTCTTTGCGTGATATCGAGTACAACGAAGGTACTTACATTCGACTGGTCGCCGAAACGGTCAAATCTGCGGAGATTCGTGAGTTCAAATCGGATCTCAAAGCGGCGATCTCGGGTGCGATCTTGGAGGATAATAGCTACGATGAGCAGAAATTTTTGCAGATTAAGGCGATTATCGAACGCTTCAACGGACGCGAGGGGCACAGCGACGAGGATCGTAAATGGCGCAAGCGAGTGACGGATGTGCGCAACTGGTTTGACTTTAGTGCCGAGGAGCGGTTTGTGAGCAATGACGAACTCAAAGAGTACTACACCGACAGCGGCGGCAAGTCCGGCGGACAAAAAGAGAAGCTTGCTTATACCGTATTGGCATCCTCTTTGGCATTTCAGTTCGGACTGGAGCATCGGCGCATCAAGAGTCGATCGTTCCGCTTCGTGATGATCGACGAAGCCTTCGGGAGAGGAAGCGACGAGAGTACCCGTTATGCATTGCGCCTTTTCGAGACGCTCGATCTACAACTGTTGGTGATCACGCCAAAGCAGAAGATCAATGTGATCGAACCCTATGTCAAAACCGTTCACTTTGTTCATAACGAAGGCGGACGCGCTTCGACGCTTGTTTCGATGAAGATAGAAGAGTTCCGCAAGCGCAAAGAGGAGCGCTGATGGGCTACTATGATGTCGAAGCTGCAAAGAAAAAAGCGCTGCGTTACTATGAGCGTGGCGTGCTTCAGGCGGCTTATCTGCAAGGAGACGAGTCGCTCTTTCCGCTTCGCATCGGCTTCAAGCGCCCCACAGAAGAGGCAATCCGCAACGACTTTGCACAGATACGCAAAGCGATCAAGAGAGTGGAAGAGTCGGGGTTGCCGCTGGAGTACAAAAGCTTTCGCTTTGCTGCGCTTGGAGAGCAGCGACTTCCTGTTGCGGTGGTGTTCGCGACACGCGAAACATACTTGAAGAGTTTGAACTTAGAAGTGTCGTTTGGCGCTTTTGTTATCGAAAGCGAGGTGGTTCTCAACGCTTTTCCCTCGCTGCGTCCGTTGCTGATTGAGAAGCCGAGGCTGATCGAAAGCCATGCGGGTGCATGGAGGCGTATCGTTGCCGTCTGTCGCTACTTGATAGATCATCCCCGCCCTCATATCTATCTACGCGAACTCCCTGTCGAGGGGGTCGATACCAAATTTGTCACTGCACACAAAAAGGTGCTCGATCTCTTTTTGATGCATCTATTGCCATAAGAGGCATACGATACGACGATCTCGACACTCTCGAACGGCGGTTTCGAAAGCAAATACGGTTTCTTCGTCCCGCAGCCGTTGGTTCGTTTTCGTTTTCTCGATCCCATCGATGCCATTGCGGGGCTGGCGGAGCTCGCACTTCCCAAAGGCGCATTCGATACATTGCAAACGAAGGTAGAGCGCATTTTTATCGTTGAAAATCTTGCGACCTTTCTTGCTTTTCCCTATCTGCCCAAAAGTATGGTTGTTTTCGGTAGCGGCTATGGTGCACGCCACCTCAAAGATGCCCGATGGATAGCAAAGCGATCTCTCTATTATTGGGGCGATATAGATAGTCACGGCTTTGCCATTCTTTCGCGGTTTCGCACCGCCTTCCCCCATACCCGCTCTTTGATGATGGATCGAGAAACCGTCGAACGCTTCGCCCATCTTGCCGTCGAAGAGCCGAAAGAGAAACGCTATGAAGGTGCAGTGGAAGGATTGACGGAGAGGGAGCGGAGACTGTTTCAAGCGTTGTGCCATAAAGCTTTCCGATTGGAGCAGGAGCGTATCCCGATCGGGTATGTTGTCAAGCGGCTCGAGGAGATCGTGATAGATCGTTGAGATAGCTTGTGGTCGCCACATCCGTCGACTTGTCGACAGAGGTCGGTAAGCGCTTAAACGATAATTAGATACAATCCCCCGAGATAAAGATAGAGGATAGTGTCTATGCAGATCGATTTTCAAGTCCTTGCCGAGAAGTACGGTACACCGCTATATCTGTACGATTTCGATGCGATCGGTGCGCAGTATGAAAAGCTCAAAGAGGCGTTCGAGGGTAAAAAATCTCTCATCAACTACGCCGTCAAAGCCAACTCTAATCTCTCCGTCATCGCCCATCTTGCTGCGCTGGGTGCGGGGGCGGACTGTGTGAGCATCGGCGAGGTGCGTCGCGCACTTGATGCCGGCGTGCAGAAGTATCGTATCATCTTCTCAGGTGTCGGAAAGCGCGACGACGAGATAGAGGCGGCGCTTCGTTACGATATCTTACTCATCAACCTTGAGAGCGAAGCGGAGATGCAGCGTGTAGAGGCGATCGCCGCCGAGCTTGGCAAAGAGGCGCGTATCTCGATACGCGTCAATCCTGACATCGACCCGCAAACGCACCCCTACATATCGACAGGTCTGCACGAAAACAAATTCGGTGTCGATATCGACACCGCCAAACGGATGTATATCCGTGCCAAAC
>JALWQQ010000164.1 GCA_027083075.1 Campylobacteraceae bacterium | reverse complement strand
TACCAGCGCCGCTTCGATATCGGGAACAAACACCGCCCCGATACTCCAATACTCTTCAGGCGTAAACGCCTTGATCTCCCGCTCTCTATCGACAACGATCTTAAGTGCCGCACTCTGCACGCGTCCGGCACTTAGTCCCCGCTGGATCTTGGAGCTAAGTAGCGGCGAAAGTTTGTAACCCACGATGCGATCCAAAAGCCTGCGCGTCTGCTGCGCATCGACCGAGTGCATATCGAGTCTGCGCGGGTTAGCCAACGCATGCTTGATCGCGCTCTCGGTGATCTCGTGAAAGACGATACGCGGCAACGCGGCAGGATCTTCGCCTATCGCTTCGGCGATGTGGTAGCCTATCGCCTCTCCCTCGCGATCCTCGTCGGTAGCGATATAGACCCTTTTTGCCTCTTTGGCAAGTTTTTTAAGCTCTTTAACTGTGCCACTCGACTCTTTGGGGATGGTATAGGTGGGTGTAAAGGTGCCCTTTTGCTCATCTATCGTTATCCCGAAAGCGTTTTTCGGCAAGTCGCGTATATGCCCCTTGGAGGCGACCACCTTATACTCTTTTCCGAGAAAATTACCGATAGTCCGCGCCTTGGCAGGCGACTCTACAATGATGAGATTTTCCATAGCCACCGACTTTCACCCGAATTTCGAGCAAGAAATTTTCGGCATTGTAACACATTATTATGAATTTGAAAGAGTATCGTGTGCGCATCTCTTATGTATTTAAAAACATATACAATTGGTATCTATTTTTTAATTTTGGATATAGTATACTAAAAGTATTTGAAATAAGATACAAAAGAGGCAGAGTCATGATAGATACCCCCTTTAAATACGATAGTATTGCCGATCGCGAGCACTTTTTCGGCAGGACGGAGGAGTTGGAGCATCTTGGCAATATCGTGAAGCACGCAAACAATCTTTTGCTCTACTCTAAAAGAAGAATGGGCAAAACGACACTCGTGGAAAATTTTCTCGATAGGCAAAAAGAGTATATTTGCCTCTATGCCGACATCTTCGATATCGCTTCCAAAGAGGATTTTGCGCAAGAGCTTTTAAAGGCGTTGAGCAATTACGAAAAAGGCGACCTCAAATCGATCGTAAAAAAACTTACCTCGTTACTCAAAAGAGTGCGCATCGAGCCGACGATCGATCCGAATACACTGGAGTACTCCGTCAAGCCGGTTGTTGCGACATTGCGTTTTGAGGAGATGATGGAGGACTTCTTCGGTGCTATCGAAAAGCTCTCGAAAGAAAAGCCTATGATCATTGCCATTGACGAATTTCAGCAAATCGCCACCATCAAAGATGTCAAACTCGACGCTATGCTCAGAAAACATATCCAACATCGAAAAAGGATCTCTTACCTCTTTTTGGGATCGAAGCGCCATCTGCTTACTTCGCTCTTTTCCTACAAAGCACCGCTTTACGATCTTGCCGTACATTTCGAACTAAAGCCGCTTAAACCGACTGCGATCTACGACTATGCACGACGCTATCTCGATATCACCAAAGAGGATATCGACTATATCTACGAGATCGGCGACGGTGAGACAAAAATGATCCTGCACACTCTTCATCTTCTTTACATCCAAAATAAGCATGTCACAAAAGAGACCATCGACGAAGCTGTCCAAGAGATCTTACACGCCAAGGATGCGACGCTAAGGATGCTTTTCGACACCCTGAGCAACAATCAAAAAATCGCCTTAAAGATCGTAGGAAAGCACAAAAGCGGCATCTTTTCCACTGAAGTCTTGAACGCATTTCGCATCAAAAAACAAACCCTCAAATCGGCGATCGATGCGCTAATGAAAAAAGAGCTTATCGACAAAGAAGGCAGTGATTATTTTATACCGGATAGAGCGTTTGAGCTCTGGGTTAAAAGCTTGGATTGATCAAAATACTATTATCAAATTTTGCTACAATCCATGCTATGAAAAAGCAAATCACCATCGCCCATTCACCCGACGCCGACGATATCTTTATGTACTATGCGATCGCCTTCGGCTGGCTCGATTCGCACGATCTGCGCTTCGTCAATACCGCGCTTGATATCGAAACGCTCAACCAAGAAGCGCTTAAAGGCACCTATGACGTAAGCGCGATTAGTTTCGGGCTCTACCCTCATATCAAAGAGGAGTATGCGCTTTTGCGCACGGCGATTAGCTTCGGTGACGGCTACGGTCCCAAGCTTGTCAAGCGCAGAGGCGAAAGACTCAAGCGACGTTTTAAGGTGGCGCTTTCGGGGCACTACACCACCAATGCGATGCTCTTTCGCCTCTACTATCCCGACGCGCGCATCGTCTATATGAACTTTCTTGAGATCGAAGCGGCGGTGCTGCGCGGCGATGTCGATGCGGGCGTGCTCATTCATGAGTCGATCCTTGACTTCGACGAAAAGTTAGAAGTCGAAAAAGAGCTCTGGGATATTTGGGTCGAACTTGCGGGCGAAGGGCTACCGCTGCCGCTCGGCGGTATGGCGTTGCGTCGTAGCCTGCCGCTCAATCGCGCCATCGAGATAGAGCAAATCCTCACCGAAGCGGTCAAGGTCGCCAATACACGCAAAAAAGAGCTTTGCGCCAAACTCGAAAGCGAAAAGTTGGTGCGCATCGGCGACAAGATGCTCGAAAAATATCTCGATATGTACGCCTCCGACGCCTCCGTCGAACTGAGCGACCTGCAGCTCAAGGCGCTCGATACCCTTTACGAGATAGGCTTTAAACACGGTCTATGGGAGTGCCCAATCAAAACGGAAGACTACTTGATACCGAGAGAATACAGTGCACTGCGTACAAAATGAGGAATGAGGAACAAGACGGGGTCTGACCTCAATGACAATGCGTTAGCGTTGTCGTTGCGGGTCTGACCCCGAAGCAATGAGGAATAAGCAATGAGCAATGAGCAACCGAAAACAAACAAAAGCATTGCGCAGCAATGCATACCAAATCTCTTCACTCTACACTCTTTACTCTTCACTAAAAAACAAGGAAAATCCTTTGTTTTTTAAAATCGTTGACTTCTCCACCTACAGCAGTATCAAGATCGGGCAACCCACCGATGTGCTCATGATAGAAAAGGGCGATGCGATACCGCACGATCGCTACCTCATCGGCAGCGCCAACAACTTGCTCATTTCACCCGCGCCTCCGCCGCTGATGATGCTCTCGAAAGATTTTGCCTACTTCGAAACCAAAGGGGATTTTTTGGAGATCGGAGCGGCAACCCCGACGGGGCGCATCGTCAGCTACGCCAAAAAGCACGATATCGGAGGCTTCGAGTTTTGCGCCAAGCTTCCCGGAACGCTTGGCGGGATGCTGGCGATGAATGCGGGCGTCAAAGCGTATGAGATTTTCAATATCCTACATAGCATCGAGATAGAAGGCGAGTGGATACCCAAAGAGGAGATCGCGCACGGTTACCGCTATGCCAAACTGCCGGGTGTCGCTACCGCCGCACGCTTCAAGCTCACACAAGGCTTTGATGCGAATTTATTGCAACAGCTTCTCTCGTTGCGTAGTAACCAGCCCAAAGAGCCGAGTGCGGGCTCGGCGTTTAAAAACCCCAAGGGCGACTATGCGGGCAGGTTGATCGAAGCGGTCGGACTCAAGGGGTATCGCTACGGCAATATGGCGTGGAGTGAGATGCACGCCAACTTCTTGGTCAACCTCGGCGGCGGTACCTTCGACGAAGCGATCCATCTGATAAACTTGGCAAAAGAGAGGGTACACAAGCGCTTTGGCATCGCGCTTCAAGAGGAGATCAAGATACTCTAACGACTCTTAAACAGAGGTTCGCTGCGTGACGGTTTCATGCGTGTTTGCATGCTTGCGTCCTTTTTCTCTTTTACACAACGCACACAGCGGATGAAATTGCTCTCGTTTTTGTTGCGCTTATAGCGATACGCATCGGCCGGATAGACTACATAGTAGCGCTTCCCGTCCGCCGGTGTCGAAGTCCAAAAGTCACCGTCGCGGCTATAACTAAAAGCATTGCCGAGCATCTCATGCACTGCCATCAACTCATCGGCTGTCGGCAAACGCCAGTCGCTGTAACCCATATAGTGCAGTGCACGGCAGTAGTTGACGGCATACATCCAGTTACCTGCCTTACCTACCGAGTAGTTGCGCCTATACGCCCCCTCTTCTGCATCGGTATAGGGGGCGTCTTGCCACATGAGGCAGGTACCGGGCTGACGATAGACCTTTTTGGGTTTACACTTGCAATGTGGCGCGGGAATAGAGATAACCGCCGTCTCTTTAGAGCTTTGTGTATTTTTCCCACCGGCTACAAGTAGCAACGAAAGCGCAAGCAAGGATGCCGAGATTTTTCCCATGCCCGTCATATCAACGCTCCTTGGGTTCAATATTATTCAATATCATAATACAACTTTGCTCAATCTTTGCTTGCGCTACGGATGGATCGTGATCG
>JALWQQ010000163.1 GCA_027083075.1 Campylobacteraceae bacterium | reverse complement strand
CGCCAAAAGGTGCCAAAAAACGCATCGTCTTGGTGGGCAAGGGGCT
Source organism: Campylobacteraceae bacterium (assembly GCA_027083075.1). Lineage (GTDB taxonomy): Bacteria > Campylobacterota > Campylobacteria > Campylobacterales > Sulfurovaceae > JALVPA01. Next base: position 4,412 of record JALWQQ010000163.1, on the reverse strand, counting down.
AACCTATGATAGCGGTGGACTGAGCCTCAAGCCGAGCGACTACATGGTAACGATGAAATCGGACAAAAGCGGCGCGGCGGCGGTACTGGGGATCGTCAAAGCGGCGGCAGAGCTTGGGCTGGAAGCGGAGGTGCACGCCTTTGTCGGCGCGGTTGAAAATATGATTGGCGGCGATGCCTACAAGCCCGACGATGTCTTGCGCGCCAAAAACGGTAAAACGATCGAAGTGCGCAACACCGATGCAGAGGGGCGTTTGGTGCTTGCCGATGTGCTCTGTTATGCACAGCAAGAGGTTCAACCCGATTACATCTTGGACTTTGCGACACTTACCGGCGCTTGCGTGGTGGGACTCGGGGAGTACACCTCGGGCGTGATGGGCTTCAATGAGGCGCTGCGCAACGAGATCGTCGCAGGCGCGATCGATGCGGGAGAGCTTGCCAATCCTCTAAGCTTCAATCGTCATCTTAAAAAGACGCTCAAGAGCAATATCGCCGATATCTGCAATATCTCCAATACCCGCTACGGCGGCGCACTTACCGCCGGACTCTTTCTAAGTGAGTTTATCGAAGAGGAGAACAATGAGAAGTGGGTACACATCGATATCGCCGGTCCCGCCTTTGTAGAGCATGCGTGGGCGGAGAACCCTCACGGCGCCAGCGGTGCGGGTGTGCGTATGAGCATCAAGTGGATGGAGACACTATTGCGTGAAAACGATCCGCATGAGACGGAAGCCTAACCGAACTAAGAGTACAATACACTACGTTTTTTAAAGGATAACCATGGGTCTTGGAATCGGACTTGTCGGTCTGCCCAATGTCGGCAAATCGACCACCTTTAACGCACTTACCAAAGCGCAAAACGCCGAAAGTGCCAACTATCCCTTTTGTACCATCGAACCTAACAAGGCGGTGGTTCCCGTACCCGATCCGCGCTTAGAAGCACTGGCAAAGATCGTCAACCCCGAACGCATCCAGCACTCTACGATCGACTTTGTCGATATCGCCGGACTCGTTAAGGGAGCCAGCAAGGGTGAAGGGCTGGGCAATAAATTTCTCAGCAATATCCGAGAAACGGAACTGATCTTGCAGATCGTACGCTGTTTCGAGGATGAAAACATCACCCATGTCGAGGGCGGGATCGATCCGGTGCGTGACATCGAGATCATCGAAACGGAGCTGCTGCTTGCCGATATGGAGAGTCTCGAAAAACGCATCGCCACTCTGCAAAAGAAGGTAAAAGGCAACGACAGAGAGGCTAAGTTGCAGCTACCGATCGCCGAGGCGCTCTTGGCGCATCTTGAAGCAGGCAATCCCGCCTCTACCTTCGAAGATCGCGACAATGAAGGGTTTAAGATATTGATGCGCGAGTTGCGACTGCTTAGCAACAAAGAGATCATCTACGGCGCCAATGTCGACGAAGCGTCGCTTGCCGAAGAGAACGACTATGTCAAAGCCCTCAAAGCCTATGCCGCCAAGCACGGACGAGAGGTGATCACACTTTGTGCCAAGATCGAAGAGGAGATGGTCGACTTTGACGAGGCCGAGAAGCGTGAGATGCTCGAGAGTCTCGGTGTCGAAGAGTCTGGGCTTGATCAGATCATACGCAAAGGCTTTGAGAAGCTGGGGCTTATGAGCTACTTTACCGCGGGTGTTAAAGAGGTACGCGCATGGACGATCAAGCGCGGCACCAAGGCGCCCCAAGCCGCCGCCGTGATTCACAACGACTTCGAAAAGGGTTTTATCCGTGCTGAAGTTATCAGCTATGAAGATTTCATCGCTTACGGAGGGGAACAGGGCGCTAAAGATGCAGGCAAGATGCGCCTTGAAGGTAAAGAGTATGTGGTGCAAGACGGCGATGTGATGCACTTCCGTTTCAATGTATAAAAAAAAGGGGGGGTGTATGCGATATCTCTTTTTGGCATTGAGTCTCTTGCTTTTTCTCGGCTGTAGCCCAAAGAGCGGCAAAGAGGCGGGCTTTTTGGTTGAAAAGCGTTGCCATGGCGATCTTAACGCTACAATGGCGAGACTCAAAAGTCTGCTTGCAGCCAAACGATTAACCGTTTTCACTATCTTCGATCATAGTGCCAATGCCAAGAAGGTCGGCATGGGGCTGCATCCCAATGTCGTCGTAAGCTTCGGCGATCCGAAGGTCGGCACCAAGCTGATGCAGTGCAATCCAAGCATGGGGCTTGACCTACCCTTGCGCATCGATCTGCATACCGACTATGAAGGCATCGTAACACTAAGCTACACCAACCCCACCTACTGGTCGCTGAAGCACAACATCAAAGATAAAACCTGCCTTGAGATCATCCGCAAGCTTGCCATCGGCATGGATCTGCTTACCGACAAGGTGGCGGGCAAATGACGCTTGGTGCACTTGAGATACTCAAGCGTATCAAAGAGGCGCTCTATTTAGACAACAGCACGATCCTCGAAGCGTTGCGCATCGAGGGTATCGACATCGATGCCGAAACACTCGAAAGCTACCTTAAACACCCCAAACATAAAGCGCACCAAGAGATCGGCTATACGCTTCTCGGTGCTTTTCTCGACGGCTTCATCGCCTATAAGCGTGGTGAGAACAAACAGCGTCCTGACGAAAACGAAGAGGTGATACTCGACTACAACCTTATCTTAAAAAAGCTTCGCGTGGCGCTGGAGCTTAAAGAGCATGAGTTACACATCCTCTTTGCCTTGGTGGATTTTCCTATAGGCAAGCAGCAACTCAAGGCACTCTTTCGCGCACCCTCTCATAAAAATTTTAAGCCATGCGACACACAGACTTTTCGTGCCTTTCTCGAAGGATTGGCGGAGTTCTACTACGGTGTTACGGCGCACTAAGCGTTAGTGTGATCGGCGCATGATCGCTTCCCTCGATCCGATCTAAGATATCCGCATCGACAATGTTCTGCTTTAGATCATCCGAGACGAAGAGATAATCGATCCTCCAGCCCACATTGCGCTCTCTTGCACGTGTACGCATCGACCACCAGCTATACCGATCGGGCTCGTCACCGTGCACATAGCGAAAAGTGTCGATATAGCCTGCCGCGATCAGCTTGTCGATCCATGCGCGCTCCATCGGCAAAAAGCCTGAAATCTCTTCATTCTCTTTAGGTCTGGCGAGGTCGATAGGGCGATGGGCGGTATTGAGATCGCCGCCGAAAACGATAGACTTACCCTTCCTACGTAGCGTTTCGATGCGTGCTAAAAAGCGATCATAGAACGCCATCTTATACGCCAAGCGCTCGTCATTGCGCTTTCCGTTGGGAAAATAGACATTAAAAAAAGCGATATTTTCAAAGTAAAATTCATTGATGCGCCCCTCGTGCAAGATGTCGACCTCACTGCAGCAGTTGGCGATCCCCTCGATGTCGGTATAGAGTGCCGTGCCCGATTGTCCCTTTTTGGCACTTGAAGCGTTTACAAAAAGGTTGCGGTAAGACTTCTCAAAAAGATCGTCGGGGAACTCTTCCGCTTCGGCTTTGATCTCCTGCAAACCCAAGATATCGGGTTGCAGTTCATCCACCCAGCGCAATGCTTTCTTGCGCCCCACCGCGCGGATACCGTTGACATTCCATAAGGCGATCGAAAGCTTTGCCATCATTGACCTTCTTATCTTTGTTTGGCTAAGATTGTAGCAAAAAAGGGGTAGCATGTCCATCGAAGATCAACGTAGATGGGATGAGAAGCATCGGCGCAACGAGATGCCGCATGAGCCGATAGCTTTGGTGCGTGACTATGCCGGCTTGGCACCCGGAAAGAGAGCGCTTGATATCGCCTGCGGTAACGGAAGGCACAGTAAGTTTTTAGCTGCACATGGCTTTGAGATCGATGCGCTTGATATCTCTAAAGTAGCGATCGACTCACTTCAAAATCTTCCGCATATCCATGCCAAGCAAGTCGATTTCGACACCTATACCCTACCCAAAGAGCGTTACGATCTCATCGTGAACACCTACTTTTTGCATCGCCCGCTCTTTTCTCAAATGATCGATGCACTCAGAACCGGCGGCATCATCTTGTTCGAGACCTTTGTCCACCATCCCGCCAATGAACGCCCCGCCTCAAACCCGCAATTTCGTCTTGAAGAGGGGGAGCTTGAAGCCTTTTTCGATCGTTATTGCGATCTACTACACATCAGAGAGTATTGGGATAAGGACTATATGGGATACAAAACCTATAAGGCGCAGATGGTGGCTAAAAAGAGAGCAGGAGCGTCACTAAGTGACGAAGCCTTTTGGGCTTCTTAGTTGATCACCTTGACCTTCGTACCTTTACGCACATGTCTAAAGATGGTGCGCGCTACATGCTTAGGCAAGCGAATGCATCCGTTGGTAGCGGGATAGCGCTTCACATACTTGCTGGCATGCAGACCGATACCCGAACTTGTCAGACGCATCCAGTACT
>JALWQQ010000162.1 GCA_027083075.1 Campylobacteraceae bacterium | reverse complement strand
CTGTTTTGCTTTGCGCTTTTTTCGCCGTGCCGTTGGGGTTGGCGGTCGGGGGTGTCGGAGCACTCACTGTACTATTGTTATCCGATGTGGCGCTTGCCGTGGCATTTTTGTCCGTAGTGTTTGTAGGCTTGTTTTTGGCTTTGCTCTCTTTGGTGCTTGCCGTAGTGTTAGCATCGGAGCTTTTTGTCTCTTTGGCGATATAGAGTTTTTGTACAAGCTCCTCCAAGGTGCTTTCGGGTATGAGCCCTACTTGGATGTAGCGCACGTTGTGCGTACTGTCGAGTAGTACGATAAAGGGAATGGAGCCGCGCCACATGGCACGTCTGGCGATATAGTCGATAAAGCCGCCGTCGTTTCCGTCGGCTATGACGGTATAGTTGATGCCTTTGCGCTTGACAAAAGCCTTGAGCTGCTCGTTGTTGTAGCCTTGCACCTCGAAGGCGACTACCTGCAACTTGTCGGGATACTTCTTTTGCAGATCGATGAGATGAGGGATGGAGGCAAGACACGGAGGGCAGTGGTGTCCGAAAAACTCTAAGATCACCACCTTGCCTTCGGTACCCTCAAACTCAAAGCCGTTGGTCGTTCCCTGTATTTTGTGGCGTTTACCGTCGATATCGGTTGCCGTCATCATAGCGGTGTCGGTGAGCACTTCGGCGTGAAGTGAAAGCGTCACAAGCAGTAGCGTACAGAGCGCAAGCGCTTTTTTAAACATTCGTCATCCTTCTTTGTAGTATCGGGAGATTATACCCCAAAAATCCTCTACGAATTTTTATCTCTTTATGTTACGATAACAGGGTTAACCGAATTCAACCGACGGACAGTTTCGATGAAAAAACACTTTTTTCTACTTCTTATGGCACTCTTTGCGGCAAGAGCACAGACGCCGACGCTTGCGCAAAAGATCGGCACGCTCTTTATGATAGGCTTCGAGGGGACGCATGTTGACGCGCACTTATGCAAAGAGATCGCCGACTACGGCTTGGGCGGCGTGATCCTTTTCGATGTCAATCCGATCAAAAAGGGCGCATATAAAAATATCGCTTCCAAAGCACAGGTGAAGCAGCTGACAAGCGAACTACAACGCTGTAGCGGCGGAAAGCTCTTGATCGCCGTCGATCAAGAGGGCGGCAGGGTACAACGACTCAAAAGCAAGTATGGTTTCTACGGCAAATTTCCCTCTGCGCACGATACCGCGACACTTTCGGACAAGGCGGCGCAGCGCGACTATCTGATGATGGCAAAAGAGCTTAAAGAGGCGGGCATCAACTACGATCTGGCGCCGGTAGTCGATCTTGATATCAACTTAAAAAACCATGTCATTCACGGGCTAAAACGCTCTTTTGGTGCCGATCCTAAAAAGGTAGCACACTATGCGTCACTCTTTATCGATGCGATGCACCGCTACGGTATCCTCACTTCGCTCAAACACTTTCCGGGACACGGTTCCTCGACGGGCGATACGCACAAAGGCTTTGTCGATGTGACAAAGCAGTGGCAAGAGAAAGAGCTTATGCCCTATAGGCTACTTGCCGACAAAGCCGACACGGTGATGGTGGCGCATGTCTTTAACCGTCGTATCGATCCCGCCTTTCCTGCAACCTTGTCGCGCAAAACCGTGACAGGTATTTTGCGCGAACGTTTGGGATTCGACGGAGTGACGATCACGGACGATCTGCAGATGGGAGCGATCGCCAAAAAATATACCCTCAAAGAGACGATCCGCCGCGCCTTGGAAGCGGGTAACGATATCTTGCTCTTTGGCAACCAGCTAAGCCCTAACAAGCGCGTAAGCATCGCGCAGCTTGTCGCGACGGTAGAGACGCTTTTAAAAGAAGGCAAGCTGAGCAAAGCGCGTATCGAAGAGAGTTATCGGCGCATACAAAGACTAAAGGAGAGGGTACGATGAGAAAGATTTTTGGATTTTTACTGCGTTGGGGACCGCTGATTTTGATGATCTTACGGCGTGTGCGCGGACGATAGGTAGCGCTCCAAGATCAGCTTGGCGGCGATGGAGTCGATGCGTCCGTCGCGCTTTTGGCGCACGATGCCCTGCATCATCGCTTTTGCCTCTTCGCTGCTATCCGCCTCGTTAACATAAACAACCGGTATCTCAAGCGCCATCAATCCGACAAAGTGTTCGATGCGTCGTCGCATCTCCTCTTCACTACTACCGCCCTTCGGGATGCCTACGATCAGCGTTTCGATCTCCCACTGCTGCAAAAAACGCTTAACCTCGGCGGCTGCTTGGTTGCGTCCTTTGCGCACTATCGCCGCTTGGGGTAGAACCGTTTTGCCATCCGGAGCAATAGCTACACCGATACGCTTGAGTCCGACATCGATCGCTGCGAGTTTCATCTTTAGAGTATAACACAGCTCAACCCAAACTATGCATTAGCCGGCACGCCATCTGTATCGATCATCGGCGGCATGGGTGAATGTCCAAAGCCTCGACGCACTCACCGCGTGTGCCTACATTTCGGCTATGCGCCCTGCGCATCGACACCGACGTACTTTCTACCGTCAAATTTGAGTTTAACCGATGCCATGCTTTTGACGTACGCGTCGCACCGCTTCGACCATATGGCGCAGTGCGGGCTTGACCTCCTCTTCGCGTCGGGTTTTGAGTCCGCAGTCGGGATTGATCCAGAGTTGCCTTGCAGGCAGCACCTCCAAGAGTGCTTCGATCTGCGCCTCGATCTCTTCGATGCTCGGAATACGCGGCGAGTGGATATCGTAGACACCCGGACCGATCTCTTGACGGTAGCCTTTTTGCTTAAAGACCTTTAGTAGCGTATTGCCGCTTCTCGCCGTCTCGATGCTGATCACATCGGCATCCATCGCTTCGATCGTTTCGATGATATCGTCAAATTCGCTATAACACATATGGGTATGTATCTGCGTCTCATCCTCGGCGACACCGGTACTGATGCGAAAGCTCTCGAGTGCAAAGCGTTCGTACGCCTCTCTTTTTTCGCGGCGCAAGGGGTAGCCCTCTTTGAATGCTGCCTCGTCGACTTGGATCATACCGATGCCCGCTTTTTGCAGATCGTCGATCTCGTCGCGGATCGCCAACGCGATCTGATAGCAGGTCTCGGCGCGCGGCTGATCGTCACGCACAAAGGACCAGTTGAGGATCGTCACCGCTCCCGTAAGCATCCCCTTCATCGGTTTGTTGCTTAGACTCTGTGCGTAACGAGACCAAAAGAGCGTCATCGGTGCGGGACGACTGACATCACCGTAGATGATCGGCGGTTTGACGCAGCGGCTTCCGTAGCTTTGCACCCATCCGTTTTGACTAAACGCCACGCCGTCAAGCTGCTCCCCGAAATACTCCACCATGTCGTTGCGTTCAAACTCGCCGTGCACCAAAACCTCCAAGCCCACCTCCTCTTGCAAGGCGACGCAGTCGCGGATGAAGCCTTTGATGCGTTCGATGTAGGTTGCTTCGTCGATCTCACCGTTTTTGTAGGCGCGTCGTGTCTGTCGTACCGCATCGCTTTGCGGGAAAGAGCCGATCGTTGTCGTACACAGAGGTAGGTAGCCGAAACGTTCGTGTTGCTTGTTGATCCGCTTTTCAAAGGGTGTACGCGCTTTTTTGTAGCGTTCGATCTCTTGCATGCGCGCCTGTACGGCGTCGTTGCGTATCTGTGACGAGTTTTTGCGTGCTTCGTTGGCGCGACGGTTTTCTTCCCATCGCGCTTGCGCTTTTGCATCAAGCACACCGTCAAAGAAGTGTCTGCTTAGCAAAGCGATCTCTTCAAGCCGCTCTAAGGCAAAGGTCAACCACTGCTTGATCTGCGCATCCATCTTCTCTTCAAAACGCAAACTATAGGGAAGATGCTGCAAAGAGCAGGAGCTTGAGACGACGATGCGCTCTTTGGGAACGACCTCGGCGATACGTTCTAAAAGCGACAGTTTGGCATCCAGATCGCTGATCCAGATATTGCGCCCGTCGATGACACCGGCGATAAGCTGCTTGCCGCTTTGGGCGATTGTCTCAAGCGTTTGCAGATTTTCGATACCGTACACAAAATCCAGCCCGATACCCGCTACGGGTGTGGTGCAGAGCACCTTGGTCGCTTCAGAGGCATGATCGAAGTAGCTGACGACATGGAGCGTAAGGTTGGGTGCAACACGGCAGAGTCTCGTGTAGGCATCTTTGATAAGCAACCCCAAGCCTTCGGCGCGATCGGTGGCAAAGATCGGCTCGTCACACTGTATCGTGACGCGATCGTCAAGCTTCGAGAGTGCTAAAAGCAGCGCCTCGTAGCGTGCGACTACTCTTTCGTAGTAGGCAAAAGTCTCATCGCTTCCGTCGCTACATTTCGCATTTGCCAGAAAGGTCAATGGTCCGACGAGATTGATCTTGGGCGTGATCTCTTCCGACTTTGCCAAATGGTAGGCGGCAGCAAAGTGCGATGCGTCTATGCTGCGCCCTTCGTCGATACGATCGAGTAGCGGCACCAAATAGTGGTAGTTGGT
>JALWQQ010000161.1 GCA_027083075.1 Campylobacteraceae bacterium | reverse complement strand
GTCGCCGTGCTCAGCGTGTGTAGCGCACTTTCAAGAGGGATCCCCGAGTTATCGTGGCTCGCGAGAGAGACGGTGGTCTCTTTGGGCGCCTTGCTCTTTTTGCTCTTATACTTCTCGAAGCGATAAGCACCGAGTAGTAACCCTTCGATCATCGCACGTAGCGTGTAGGGGCAGCCACCGTTAAGATAGGTAGCGATCTTGGCGCTTTTGTAGCCGCTGCCTTGCAAGGCGCGTACCGCATTGGCGGCCGCAGAGCGGATATCGGCGCTCTTGAGGCTTTCGCTGCCGACATAAATCCGTCCCTTTTCGGGTAAGTGTAGCGTCTCGTCCTGTCCCCCGCCGAAGCCCGCACGCTTTAAAGCCTTTTTCTCTTTGATAAAGCGGTGTTTGAGCTCGTTGTTTACGACGATGACGATCTCTACATCCGCTTTGAGCTCGTCCATACGATATTCGCTGATCTCGATGCGCATGGTTGTCCTTTTTTGAAAGCAATTGTAGCATATAAAGATATCAGTTACGGCAAAGAGCATATCATTCCACTATCCTTCAACAAAGAGGCACTGATTTGGGTTGCTTCGGCAGTGGTAAAGCAGGCGGTAGAGGAGGGTGCAACACAGATAGATGATTTTGATGTCGAAGTATACAAGGCGCAGTTGTGCTGCATCGCCTACGAGTGTCCCGGGGAGACTGCATAGACTTTTGATTTGCATATGTTTTTAGCTATAATCGCTCCAAAAAAGGTAGCATATATGGACAAGATAACCATCGGTGTAGTTACCACAAGCGATCGCGCATCCAAAGGAATCTACGAGGATATCTCGGGTAAGGCGATCATGGATACCTTTAACGAATATCTTCGCAATGATACGGAGTATCTCTATCGCTGTATCCCCGATGAGCAGAATCTCATCGAAGAGACCCTCATCGAACTGTCACGCTCGTGCGATCTGATCGTCACAACGGGCGGTACGGGACCCGCACCGCGCGACGTAACGACAGAGGCAACCGAAGCGGTCTGCCAAAAGCTGCTGCCCGGTTTTGGTGAGCAGATGCGTGCGGTAAGCCTGCAGTATGTCCCGACGGCGATTTTGTCCAGACAAACCGCAGGCATTTGCAACGGCACGCTTATCATCAATCTACCCGGAAAGCCCAAGTCGATCCGAGAGTGCCTCGATGCCGTCTTCCCTGCCGTGCCTTACTGTATCGACTTGATCGGCGGCGGTTACATGGAGGTGAACGAATCGGTCATCAAGGTCTTCAGACCCAAGGCAAAATAGATGGATATCGCCTTTATCGAAACCAAAATCAACGAAATCATTGCTGAGCTCGAAAAAGAGGTGCTTGAGATCGTATCGGACGAAAGTCTCGATCGCAGAGAGACCAACTTGCGCATGAAGCCTCTAAGCGCTACCAAAAAGATACTACTCAACGCACTCGATAGCATCAAAATGGTGCAAGCAGTCTCGCAAGAGGAGAGAAGGGCATAACACTAAACGTCGCGCGCAACTTTATAGGTCGGATCATCCTCTTCATAGGTACAAAACGGTCCTGCTATCTTAAGTGTCTCTTTGCAGTCCTTGCTAAGGTGTCTTAGGGTCAAACGTTTGCCCGCCTGCTTGTACTTTTCGGTAAGCGCATCGATCGCTTCCGCACCCGAACTATCCATCACGCGCGCCCGCTTAAAGTCGATGACTACCTCATCGGGATCATGCTTTGGATCAAACTGCTCGTTAAAAGAGCCGACAGAAGCAAAAAAGAGCGGTCCTTCAAGCTCATAGACCTTTTTGCCTCCTTCGCTATAGCTACGTGCCGAGATCTTGGCATGTTTCCATGCAAAGACGAGTGCCGAGATGATAATGCCCGCGATCACCGCCACCGCCAGATCGGCAACAATCGTAATCACCGTCACGGCGATCAGCACAATGGCATCGGAAAGTGGCATATGCTTCAGACGTCTGATCGATGAGAACTCGAAGGTGCCCAGACTCACCATAAACATAATGCCGATCAAAGTGGCGATGGGAATGATAGAGATAAGATCCGAAAAGAGTATCAAGAGGGTGATCAGCAGCATAGCGGCGGTAAAGGAGGAGAGTCTGCCAAGCCCACCGGAGGTAAAATTGATGACTGATTGTCCGATCATCGCGCATCCCGCCATGCCGCCGAAGAGCCCCGATGCGACATTGCCTATACCAAGCGCTACGCACTCTTTGTTTCCGCTGCCGCGACTACCGCTCATCTCGTCAAGTACCGATAGGGTTAAGAGCGATTCGATCAGCCCGACAAGCGCTACCACTACCGCCGTTGCTACGATAACGCTTAGCGACTCCCACGAAAAGAGTAGATCGAGCTTCGGCATGATGAAGTGTGGCAGTGCCACATGGGACAAATCTGCCAGATCTCCTACCTTTAGCGTATCGATATGTGCGGCATAGACGACCAGCGTAGCGGTTACGATCGCCACCAAGCCTGCCGGTACCGCTTTGGTAATTTTAGGCAAAAGATACATGATCGCCATCGTAGCGGCGATAATCGCATACATTTCGCTATGCTCAAAAAGGCTTGCCTTGACGATCTCTATCCAAGAGTGGTAACGTTCCATATGAGCCGGCGCCAAAAAAGGCAGCTGCGCCAAAGCGATCACGATCGCCAAACCGTTTACAAAACCGAAAAGCGCCGGCTGCGGTACTAAGCGGATAAATTTACCGAAGCGAAGTAGCCCTACGGCGACCTGAATAAAACCTGCAAGGATCGAAGTGATCAGGATATAGTGCAGCACCGTCATACTTAGTGTTTCCGTATCGAGACCGGGGTAGTGCCGCTTTACCCACAGCCCCAAAGAGACAAAAACGACGGCGACCGAACCCGTAGCTCCCGAGATCATCCCCGGTTTTCCGCCTAAAAGCGAGGTAATCAGTCCGATGATAAAAGCGGCGTAGAGTCCGACAACAGGAGAGACCCCTGCGATAAAAGAGAAGGCGATCGCTTCGGGCACCAGTGCTATAGCGACAAGCGCACCCGAAAGCAGATCGTTTTTGATATTGCGTGCGGTATAGTTGCGCAACTCGATCACGACACTATCCTCATGAAAAAATTGCGCCATTGTAGCAAAATCAGATATAACCGCGCTTGACCATCCCCAATACCATCGCCAGCGAGTAGCCGTCGCCTCGATACCCCTCTTCGTGACACGCTTCGCAGCTATTGCCGCAGCTAAACTCCTGATCTTCGACAAGTTGTGCCACGGTAGTGATATTATATTTTTTAATATATTCCGCAATATCGGCAATGGTAAGATCATTGCAATAGCAGATAAGCGTATCGGGAGCAGGGGGTTGCATACCTTATTCCTTTATGTGATATGTGTGCTTATGGTGATCCGCTTTGGTCGCTACTCATATCATCTTGTAATCCGATCCGCCATTATGACACATTTTCTACTGAAAACGATAGAGCATCGTATGATATTGCTATGTTTTTACACATAGACATCGATGCCTTTTTCGTTTCGGCAGAGCAGCGGCGCGACAAGAGACTCAAAGGCAAAGCCGTAGCGGTAGGAGGGCGCAGCAATACCGAAATCTTTTCGAAAACGCATCGCTGCACAAGAGTGCAAAGAGAAAACGACGGCGCTTTCGTGACACCCGTCTTTGAAAACGATCGTGTGCGCAACTTTGTCGACTACTTTTGCGACGACGACGGCAAACGGCGAAGGATACGCGGCATCATAACAACGGCAAGCTACGAGGCGAGAAGATACGGCATCAAGACCGGTATGACGATCGCCGAAGCACTACGCCTGTGCCCACAACTCATCGTCATCCCCGGCGATCTTGCCTACTACCATCGCCTCTCTCATGCCTTGCACCGCTTTTTGCAGCGCGAAATTCCTGCCGTAGAGCAGTATAGCATCGACGAGTTTTTCGCCGATCCGAGCGGATGGGTGGAGACGCGCGATATCTATCGCTTTGCACTTAAGTTGCAATACGCCATCAAGTATCGCTACGATCTGCCCGTCTCCATCGGTATCGCTCCCTCAAAGTGGATCGCCAAACTGGCAACCGAATACGCCAAACCCTTCGGCATCCTCAAGGTTGACGATATCGACGCGTTCATCGACACGATCCCGATAGAGAAGTTCCCGGGTATCGGTCGTAGGCTTGCAAGACGCCTAAGAGGGTACGGCATCGGTACCCTCGGAGAGCTTCGCGCCAACTACCCCCTGCTTGCACGCTGGAAAAGGCCCGGCATTTTGCTTTACAAGCGGGTAGGGGGCGAAGATGGGGAGGGGGTCGCGCCCAAGAAAGAGAAGAAGAGCCTCGGCATCAGCAGAACCTTCGATCCGATCGACGACGCTTCGGAGCTTTTGCGGCGCATGTTGATCTTGGCGCGTTATCTGACGCTACTGAGCTTTCGCGCCAAACTGACACCGAGCAGTTATGCGATGAGCATCAAATACAAAGCAGGGTTTCGCCTCAAGGCAAAGGGGCGCTTTGTGCGCGGTTTTTGGGAGGCGGAGCTTAAA
>JALWQQ010000160.1:3058-4537 GCA_027083075.1 Campylobacteraceae bacterium | reverse complement strand
ACCTTGAAAAATTTTTGGGTATTATAGTACAAATTATTTAACCGACGGAAGGAAGAGAAGGGTGAGAAGAGTGCTTAGCTTGTCGTTTTTGCTCTATACATTGCACTTGGGTGCAGAAGAGGAGAGTTTTATGTCGCTTGAGGAGTACGGGCGGATGCTCTACACGCAGCCAAGAGGCGTTAGCTGCGCCACATGTCACGGCACATGCGGAGAGGGTAAGGTAATTGCGCGTTATCATGAGATTAACAAGCTTGGAAAAAAGAGGGAGCAGATCATCAAAGGCAGTGATATTCGCGGCATAGAGAGCGGTGTGCTACATAAAGCGCTTCTCAAAGGACCTTCGGTGATGCCGAAATATTATCTGACGCAAAAAGAGGAAGAGGCGATTGTCTATTTTTTAAAGCAGTGTGCCGCCGAAGGCGACGAAGGGGCGCATTAAAGCGGTGTTACGTTTTCGGCTTGAGGACCTTTTTGTCCCTGACCGATCTCAAACGTTACCGCTTGACCCTCGTGAAGCGTTACGCGTCCGCCATGCGGGTTGTTGACCTGTCGGAAGTGTACAAATACATCCGAACCGTTCTCTCTTTGGATAAATCCGTAGCCTTTTTCGTCATTGAACCATTTGACGGTTCCGTTTACCAATTCTGCCATGGTGTAGCCTTGTGTTAAATTGTGTTAGGAAGAATCGATCGAAGCTCTTTCGGGTCTTGCAGGTATCTCACTTACGTAACGCACGAAGGATGCAATCGAAATACATCTTTCAACGCAAGAAGTATAACAGCTTTTTATATATCGGGGCTTAACCTTAAATCTCGAAATAGAAATTCATGACTTTACGTTATTATAATGTGCACGGTTGGCTATTTTCCGTGTTGTATGGCGGTGGGTTTTTCCAAGGGTGAGCCTCTTTATTGATTCCTCGCTTATTTTGGCATTTTGATCCAGTAGTTGCTTAGATTAAAATCATTGGTGTATTGTGTGGGGGTGGATTCATTTTTGGAGAAAACCAAGTGATCACCGTCAAAGAGAAATTCTTCCTTAGATACATTACCGGTTTTTAAAATATTCGGATCGGTGACTGTTCCCTTTTTGATGGTAACTTTCGTCGAGGTAAGCGATGTGATAAAAGATGTTTGTCCTGTTTTGGCTTTGTCGGTACCCTCTATAGCGTAAGAGTAAGTATATACAATATCGCTTATAAGTCCGATACTGTCGCATGTGGTATTGTTATATTTCTTATCTTCCAAAGTAAGATCATTTTGTTGAAAAGTTAAAATAGTTTTTGATGAGCTTTGTGAGTAAGGAGCATTCGAATCGCACCCATTTGGAACTGTACCGTCTATCCAGGTACCGATCAGTTTGGCATGAGCATCTTCGATGATGGTGGGGCCGCTTCCTCCGCCGCCACAACCAATGAGTACAAGTGAAGCCATTACAGGGAGTGTGAGATTTTTAAGCGTAACTTTCATTCTTTTTCCT
>JALWQQ010000160.1:0-3048 GCA_027083075.1 Campylobacteraceae bacterium | reverse complement strand
CGAAATCAACAAGAGTCTTTTGCCTTGTTTTAGGTATGGCACGACAAAGATTTAAGTCGCATGTGCTATAATGGTAATGGGCTTTAAGCCTACCGCAAGCGATAGTGTTAAGCAACTCAAGGATAGCCAACACAACCTCGAGTATTGCTACCGCTAACGCAATCAGATTACGCAAACACTTCATGTCTTGCTCTCCTTTGCGGAGAGCTCCTTCTCTCTTGTTTTTGCTTAGTACATTTGAAACATACATCACTGACAAAAACGATATGTCCGTTGCCATGGCGAGAGGAAAGGCGGCGCGGAAATGTCAAACAAGCGAGATAGAAAAAGCAAGGGTGCCAATCTTGCTCACCTTACAACTGATGCCGACGGCAATGAAGCAAGTGGTGCAAAATTGGTTGCCGAATATGTAGGGGCAGCACTTATCGCAGGCGCCACTGTTAACGGAATATCCAAAAAATATACGGGAAAAGGGATATGGGGGAATATTAGAGATGTAGGGGAGAAGTCAAGAAGATTTCTTTCTGGGGAAAAGGAATCCATGAATGAACCCACCAACCACCAAAACGGCAAGAACCCCAAAGAATCCAGCCAAAAAATCACCAAGCATGATAAAACTCCTTCAATCAATGATTATCTTACCGGAAATTATAACAAAAAGTCCGCCCAAACCAAATCGTGGTACAAAGAGATAAGCACCCCTTGGCTAAAAGCAAAGGTGTGCTTAACCCATCTTCAGACCGGCGAAAAAGCCTGCTACGGTGCTGACACCGCTACCGATATGCATGCTTGAGAGGCGCTCTTTGATGAAGAGCAGATTTTCCTTAAAGAGAGAGATGCCTTGGTTGACATCGTTTTGCAGCACCTCTTCATTGAGTACGATCACCCCTTCGCGTTCAAGAAAAAAGAGTGCGATCACTGCTACACCAAGCAAAAAGAGCAGCAGCTTGAAGCTCTTTTTGAGCACATAGCCGACCGCCAAGCCTATGACAAAGCCGCTGCCCATCTCAAGGTAGGGTAGTGACTCTAACCCCTGCAGTGTTGTCTGTGTCGTATCAACCTGTTTCATAAGCGTGATTATAACACCATTTGATAAAGACCGTCAGATAAACCCCGCCGCCAAAAAAGCAAGTGCCGCCAAGCCGCCGCCGATGAGTGCGTAGGGCAGTTGGGTGCGTACATGCGCTATGTGGTCGCACCCCGCCGCCATCGAAGAGATCACCGTCGTGTCACTGATGGGCGAGGCGTGATCGCCGAAGATACCGCCGCTGATCACCGCACCGATCACCAAAGGCACGGAGAGTTCCATCGTTGCCGAGAGTGAGAGTGCGATCGGCATCATGATGCTAAAGGTCCCCCAGCTTGTTCCCGTTGCAAACGCCGTGACCGCCGCAGTCAAAAAGATAAGCATCGGCATGACGGCGCTCGGGAGGTTGCCTTGCAGTAGCGTCGCAAGATAGTGTGCCGTACCCAGATCGCCGATCACCTTTCCTATGAAGAGTGCAAGCAGCAAGATCGCGGCGATCGGTAGCATCGTGCCCATCCCTTCGAAGAGCGCATCGAGATAGTCGCGGTGATTTAGCATCTTGCGCATACGAAAATAGAGGTAGCTAAAAAGCAGTGTGACGATCGTTGCGTAGTAGACCGATGTAGAGCCCGAGCCTTTGAAGATATCCCCTTTTCCGGTAATGTAAAGCCCCACGGGTACACTAAGCACCAATATCACGATCGGCAAGAGCATCGGCAGCAGTTCCGCTTTGACCTGCACCTTTGCTTTGCTTGTTTCGTAGGCGTGCGGACGACAGGCGCGCATCGGACCGATATCGGCGCTTTTGAGTATGGAAAAGAGCAAAATGAGCAGTGCAAAGATCGCATAGAAGTTAAACGGCAGCGAGGCTACAAGCAGTGCAGTGGCATTGCCTGAGATGGTGTGCGCTTCAACGGCGGTAGTGATGAGCCCGATCAGTAGCGCCCCCCATGCGTTGAGCGGTATCAGCGAGCAGACGGGTGCGGAGGTGGCGTCGCAGATATAGGCGAGTTTTTCGCGGCAGATGCCGTTTTTATCGCACAGTGGCTTGGCGACCGTGCCCGCAACCAAGGCGGTGATGGAGGATTCGATGAAGATAACGATGCCGACAAAGTACGCCAAGAGTTGTGCGCCCTTCGGCGAGTCAAGCCCGCGCGCATGCGCATCGACATAGGCGACAAAGCGCGCCACCGCACCGCTTCGCTCAAGCAGCGCGATAATGCTTCCGACAAAGAGCGAAAAGAGTAGGGTTTTGGCGATCCAACCTTCCGAGAGCAGGGCGACAAGCCCGTTAAAAAGCCCCGTAAAGGCTTCGGGGATGCTGCCGTGATGCAACACCAAAAGCCCTGCAAAGATGCCGCCGAGCAAGGAGAGGATGGTATCTTTGCTTAGTAGCGCCGCAACGATCGTTAAGATCGGTATCGCCAAAGAGAGCCAGCCATAATCCATCCAAGTTCCTTTTGTCCAATCGATAGGTATAATGGTATCAAAATATTTTTATACGGTTTGCAGATGGGTAAAGATACCGACAAAGAGAAACAGTTTTACGCGCGCATCAACGCCATCAATCCCGCTATCCTCGATGCGCTGCATCACAAAACCGACTTTTCGTTTCGTCTCAATCGTCATCGCGACACCTCCGAAACCATCGCTTCACTTGAAGCCGAAGGGTTTGCCCCCAAGGCGGTTTCGTGGCACAAGGGCGCGTTTACCTTGCCCATCGCCGATCGTAAACGCATCGTCAAATCGCGCGCCTATACCGCCAATGAGATCTACATCCAAAACCTTAGCTCGATCCTTGCGGCGGAGTCGTTGGATGTTGCGCCCGAGGATTGGGTGCTCGATCTGGCGGCGGCACCGGGCGGTAAGAGCTTGATACTCAGTGAAAAGGCTGCTAAAGTGAGCGCCGTAGAGCCTGACAAGTCGCGCTTTTTTCGCATGAAGCGCAACTTCAAAGAGCATGGCGCCAAAAATATCCAATGCTACAACAAAGATGGGCGCTTCGTCCACAAAGCTACCGG
>JALWQQ010000159.1 GCA_027083075.1 Campylobacteraceae bacterium | reverse complement strand
CTACGAGGCTGCCCAAACCGTCGATAAACTGCACCTTCTCCAAGCCTTCGGTACGCAGTCCTCGTTTGAGATCGTTGCGATAGAAAAAGAGCGCATCCTCGAGTCTGGGTCGCAAGACACGCTCATTGCCCGTGATCACCTTGCTATAATCATCGGTGAGTGCATTGCTAACGACCACAAAGCCGTGATAGAGGGTATCATTTTTATAGACAGGGAAGTAGCGTTGATGCTCCTTCATCGAGGTGATGATCACCTCCGGCGGTAGCTCTAAAAACTTCGTATCGAAATTTCCGATCAAGGCTTGCGGATGTTCGGTGATCGCTACTACCTCTTCAAGTAGTGCTTTGTCACGTTCGATATGCACGCCATGCTCGGCTTCGATCGCATCGAAATCTTGCAAGATCTTTTTGCGACGCGCCTCGGCTGAGAGTGTCACTGCTCCCTCTTGCAGTTGTTGCTCATAGTTTTCGATACTCTCGATCGCCACCGGCTCAAAGCCTGCCATGCGATGCAGATAGCTCTTGTCGCTACTCTCGACACCAAAAAGCGTGACGGGCAAAACCCGATCACCGTAGCGCACCTGCAACCAACGCACGGGACGGATAAACTCTTCGCTGCGATCGCCCCAACGCATCATCTTTCCAAAAGGCATCGAAGCGATCCATTCGCGAATCATCGTGCCAATCAACTGCTCAAGCGCTTCGCCCTTTTGCTCCTGTTTGAAGTAGAGCATCTCCCTGCCGCCTTTTTGCACGCGCCCGATAGCTTCTAACGCAACACCGCACTTTTTAGCAAAACCAAGCGCCGCTTGGGTCGGCTCTCCCGCTTTGAAAGCGATATCGATCGGCGGTCCGAAGAGCTCCACGGTCTCGTCGCTTTGCTTCTCGGGCATCGCCTCATGGCGCAACACTAAGCGACGCGGTGTATAGTCAAACCGAAACGAACTTTGAAGTCGGTACTGTTCAAGTATCTGCCCCCAAGCGTTTTCGATCTTGTCCAAAATCTTCAGAAGGGGGATAGCAGGAAGCTCCTCGACACCGATTTCGATCAAAAGTGGCTGCACGATCATCCTTCGTATATGCTCTAAAAATCGTTGTCATTTTAGCTTAATCGGGGTTAAAAGACTCTATGCTACAATTATCATCACTACACAACAGACCCAAGGAAGAAGTGATGAAACATCTTATTCGACTCATTTTTATCTCGATACTTACAGTTGCGCTTAGCGGATGTATGGGAGGATTAGGCGGAGGAAGACCGTCACCGCAACAAGAAAATGCACTCGGCGCTCAGCAAGAGCAGCAAATCCTCTCGAAGGTGCGCACAATTCGTAGCGGTCGTGCCTATCAAGCACTCGGTCGCGTCGTATCACGCATCGCTGCCGTAACGGGCAGGCAAGATTTTCAATGGCGTTACCACCTTGTCGACAATCCCAAAGTTGCCAACGCCTTCGTGCTTCCCGGCGGTAAGGTCTTTGTCTTCTCGGGACTCTTTCGCTATATCGGCAATGAAGACGAATTGGCTGTCGTAGTCGGACATGAAGTGACCCATGCTTTACGATCACATGGTGTTATCGGGGCACAGCGTGCGCAAAAAGCGGGTCTTATCGGTGCGCTTCTCAATATCGGTATGGCGGTCGCCAAGGTCAACCCGAACACGGCACAAACGGTCAATCGCGTCTATCAAACCGGGGTTACACTCGGTTACTTGCGCCCCTTTTCTCGTAAGCAGGAATACGAAGCCGACTCCGTCGGTTTGATGCTGATGGCAAAAGCGGGCTACGATCCGCGTGCCGCACTTAGCTTTTGGCAAAAATTCTCACGCGTAGCCGGTCGCGTTCCCGAGTATCTTGCGACGCACCCGTCGCCGGGACACCGTATCGCCAATATCAAAGCACTCATGCCCAAAGCGCTTGCACTCTACAATCAAAGCCCCTATAGAAAACGCTACGCAAAACGCCGCGTACCAACACGGCGGTGGCGTCGTCGTTAACGCAAATCCTCTTTGCGTTGCCCCTCATCGTCGAATTTCGAACGAAAGTTGTTGCGCACGATGGCAAAGGTCATCCATACAAAGCCGATCATCGCTACGATGTAAAAAATATCGCCGAGACTCACTTTACCCCTTTTTTTGTTGCATAAACGCCTCTTTGATCTCGCTGCCAAAGTTTTGCCGCAACGCTTCGTAGGCGACGATACCGACACTGACGCTAAGATTGAGACTCCGTCCTTTAGCACCCATCGGTATCGTGATACACCGATCGGGATGTGCACTGAGTAGCGTCTCATCCAAGCCTGATGTTTCCGAACCAAAGAGGATAAAATCTCCCGGTGCAAAAGAGGCTTCGAAGTAGGGTTTGTCGGTTTTGGTGGTTGCCAAATGGGTATGCACACCTATCGGATGCGCCTGCAAAAAGGCTTGCAGACTCTCCCACACCACCAAATCGAGATGCTGCCAATAGTCCAAACCCGCACGCTTCACCGCCTTGTCCGATATGTCAAATCCCAGCGGTTTGACCAAATGCAACGTTGCGCCGAGATTGACACAGAGCCTACCGATATTGCCGGTGTTTTGCGGGATTTTCGGTTCTACGAGGACGATATTGAACATACTAACCTTTTTTAAGAAGCTTCTCTTTAAACCTATCGAGTGCCGCTATTGCAAACGGAAGATAGTCGTTTTGGCGACGAAAGTCCTCTATCGCCGCTAAAAGAGCATCCGATTCTTCGGTAAGCAACTTTTCGACAATAATGTGCTTGAATGTTTGAAGATGTTGCGTAGCTACCTCCCACACCTCATCGGCATCGATACCGAAATAGTGGTGAATGATTATATTTCTAAAATCGACTACAACGCGATGCCTCTCTTCGAGCTCTTCCATGCGCAATAGCCGATTGCTTGCTTCTCCGACGATCTCAAACTCGCGTATGACGCTATCCCACGCCATAAAATCGTGCAAAAGTCGTTGCGCATTATCATAGCGCTCTACGATATGTTCGATTTTTGTAATGGCGACATAAATGTCGAGAAGAAAATAGAGTGTGCTTCGCTTAGACATAGATCATCTCGTCACCGATACGATGTCGGATAAATCGATGCATCGTATCCAAATAGCCCAAATCGACAGATCTTTGAAGATGTTTTTCCAAAAAACGCTTCGCCGCCAAGCGTTTCATGAGAGATTTTTCTCGTATCGATACGATGGCGAGATCGACATCGCTGTTTTCCGTCGCCTCGTCTCTGGCAAAAGAGCCAAACAGCGCAAGACTTTCGATACCGTATCTGTTTTCCAATAACGGTTTTAGCCGGCGCAATGTGTCCAAAATCTCTTCTTTGTGTTTCATAGGACTATTATAGCATACTAAAAGACGATGGTTTTGTTGCCGTTGATAAAGACACGATCGTGCAGCACCAAATCGAGCGCACGCGAAAGTACCGTCTTTTCGACGTCACGTCCCGCGCGTTGCATATCGCGCCAATCGTAACGGTGGTTTACCGGGATGACATCTTGCGCGATGATGGGTCCTTCGTCCAGATCGTCGGTGACGAAATGCGCCGTCGCCCCGATGATCTTCACACCGCGTTCATAGGCTTGCTTGTAGGGGTTAGCGCCGATGAAGGCGGGTAAGAAAGAGTGGTGGATGTTGAGAATGCGTCCGGGATAGTGCGCCACAAAGTCAGGTGTAAGAATGCGCATATATTTGGCAAGGACGATATAATCGAACGTATAGTCTTCAAGAACCTCGAGTACTTTTTGCTCATGTTTGCTACGCTCAAGACCTTCTGCAGGAATGTGGTGAAACGGGATATCGAAACGCTTTACCAAATCGGAGAGATTGTCGCGATTGGCGATGACACAAGCGATATCGGCAGGCAATTCGCCATCAGCATGGCGGATAAGGATATCGCCGAGCGCATGCGACTCTTTTGTCGCCATGAGGATGATTTTTTTGGGCTTGGGGATAATGACGCGGATATGCGCATCCTTGGGCGCTACACTACGCAGGGCTTTGGCGATCTCATTTTCGTCAAAATCACCCGTCACCACCGTACGCATAAAGAAACGCCTGCGCTCTTTGTCGACAAATTCGCGGTTGGAGTCGATATTGAGATCGCGATCGTAAAATACTTTGGCGATCTTATAGACCAGCCCCTTCTCATCGACACAGTCGATCAAGACACGCGCACGCTTCACTTCGCTCATTCTATCCTCCAAAACCCGGCTTGCTATATTTTGACTGACCTCTTGGGGTCAGACCCGCAACGACAACGCTAAAGCATTGTCATTGAGGTCAGACCCTTATTCCCTCATTCCTCATTTTATTATTTACTCGCATAGTTTGCGATGATATCGCCCATTTCGGAACAGGTGACGATCTCTTTGGCATCAAACTCCGCCAAATCTCCTGTGCGATACCCCTCTGCCAAGGCTTTTTTGATTGCCTCATCGATCTTATCGGCGGCTTTCTCTTCGCCAAGCGCATAACGCAGCATCATGCCGGCACTGGCGATAGTGGCAATAGGATTAGCAATGCCCTGACCGGCGATATCCGGTGCGGAGCCATGGATCGGCTCGTAGAGCC
>JALWQQ010000158.1 GCA_027083075.1 Campylobacteraceae bacterium | reverse complement strand
CTTCGGCGCAGGGGGCTTTGTAGCCTATGGTATCGAAGTCGTTAAACCCCTGTAGCATCCCCGACACCGACGCGGCAGCGGGCACACCTTCGGGTAGACCGATGACGCTATAGGGGATCTCGTAGATGAGCCAGTGACACCGGTTTGTTTCGCCATCCGTGCTTTCGGCGACGATTGCCATCGTGTGCGTCTCTTGCGGCACATCTTCAAGCGTGAACGGCGGTGTGATGTTCTCGCCGCGACAGCTGTATTTTTCGGGTAACACCCCTTGATCTTCAAACGCTTCGCTAGTAAGTCGCATCCTTCTTGCCTCTTCTTTTTTCGGTATTGTACTCATTTTTGGTAAAAAGCGATAGAAGGGGGTTGTGCGGTCGATCCTCTTTGCGCTATAATCAAGCCGATGAAAACGATGATGGTGATCTTCTTCTTACTTTTGCTTGCCATATGGGTAATGGAACCATCAGCTGATCAGAGCGATAGTATTGTCCACAAAGAGAGACAAAACAACATAAATGTCACCCTTAGAGAAAAAGCAAATATTGTAACTACGGTTGAGCGGCATATTGCAACGGAAATGGAAAAGCCGTCCAAGACTTCCATTGACAATAAAACCGCAGACACTAATGCCCCAAGCGAAAGCATCGCATCACTAAGAGAGCGCTACCTTGAGACACAAAATAGAGCCTATCTTCTTAAGCTCATCGCAAGATTAAAGTCATACCCGGTTGAAGAGCGCTACCGCATCATGCGTGAGCTTTATGACGATACGCAGCGCTACGAGCTTTTGGAAAGAGTGATCCACTACGGTATCGACGCGAACGAGTATGAAGAGCTTTTGACTCTCATTGACGAGGCGGAGCGCGCAGAAGCCTTTGAAACCAAACGCCTCGGTCTTGCCTCGATGTACCAATGGGTAGGGGAGCTCTATATCGACTATCTACACGCCAACGGTGAAGACGAAGTGCTGCAGCAGTTTCTAAAAAGCTATGCGGCACGTTACAAGAACCGACCCGACTACCTTCGGATGCTACGCCATAAGATCAAGCGCCTTGAGATCAATGCGACTATCGATGAGGCGGTAGAGCTCTTTTAGTCCAAGCGTTGTAGCCACTGCTTCGCAACCGCATCGCTTGGCATACGCCAATCGGCGCGCGGCGAGAGCGAAACCGTCCCCACTTTGGGGCCATCCGGCATGGCGGAGCGCTTGAACTGCTGAGCAAAGAAGCGCTTCAAAAAGAGTCGCAGCCACTTGACGATCGTCGCATCGTCATAGCGTGTTTTAAAGGCGATATTGGCAAGGTAACGAATCTTTTCGGGTTCTGCACCGTATTTGAGAAAGTGGTACAAAAAGAAGTCGTGCAACTCATAGGGACCGATGATCTTTTCGGTCTCTTGCGCGATCTTGCCGTCACTTGAGGGGATGAGTTCGGGAGAGACGGGTGTATCTAAGATATCTTCGAGTATCTTGCGCAGTTTCGGCTCTTTTTCGGCAAAATAACCGATCAGATAGCGCACCAAGGTTTTAGGTACGGAGGCGTTGATCGCATACATGCTCATATGATCGCCATTGTAGGTACTCCACCCCAAGGCGATCTCGCTTAGATCGCCCGTACCGATCACCAGTGCCGCCTCCATATTTGCCATATTCATTAATATAGAAGTACGCAGCCGCGCTTGTGTGTTTTCATAGGCAATGTCGTGCGCTACACCGTCATGACCGATCGCCTCAAGCATATGGCGTGTTTCGTTGGCGATCGAAACTTCCCTGTAGTCGGTACCCAATGCTTCGCAGAGTGCCTTGGCATTCTTTTTGGTGCGCGTGCTGGTCGCATCGGAGGGCATGCTCACCGTCACGATATGATGATTTGGTAAACCGGCGATCTCAAAGGCGCGATGCGTTGCCAAAAGCGCCAAGGTCGAATCCAGCCCGCCACTAATACCGATCACAGTCTTCTTGATGCCGGTATGCTCAAGGCGTTTTAGTAGTGCGTGAGACTGGATGGCGATGATCTCTTCACAATGCGCCTTGCGTTGCGCAGGATCGGTGGGCACGAAGGGGTGTGGATCGATCGGGCGTGAAAGGCTCACGGGTGTCGGCACGGGATCAAGGGCGATGCGACGGTAGCTCATGATCTCTTCGTCTGCGAAGCTTGTTTCTGCAAGCCTAAGGGCACGAAGCTTCTGTAGATCGACATCGGCAAAGCGGTATTGTGACTCCCTTGCGAAGCGTTCGGCTCGACAGAGCAATGCACCGTTTTCCGCCACCATCGCATCACCGCCAAATACGGTGTCGGTACTACTCTCGCCCGTACCCGACGAAGCGTAGGCGTAGGCGGCAACACAACGTGCGCTTTGCGATCGCACCAGATGTTCCCTGTAAGCCGCTTTACCGATCAGTTCATTACTGGCGGAGAGGTTAAGTAGTAGTGTTGCCCCCGAAGCCGCTTGGTATAAAGAGGGTGGAACAAATGACCAGAGATCTTCGCAAAGCTCGATGCCGACACTGAGGTACGACGCATCCTCAAAGAGCAGATCGACACCGAAAGGAATAGCTCCTTGAGAGGCAAAAGAGAGCGTTTCGTTGCGGATATCTTTTCCACTTACAAACCAACGTTTTTCGTAGAACTCTTTGGTGTTAGGCAGTACACTTTTGGGAACGATGCCAAGGATCTTGCCGCGCTGCGTCACCAGCGCACAGTTGTATCGTCTGCCGCGATGCAGTATGCCCACACCCATCACGATCATCGTATCGACAGAGGCGGTGTGCTCACAGAGTGTCGCTACTGCGCGCTCTTGTGCCTGCCAAAGCGTATCTTGGAAAAAGAGATCACTCGCCGTATAGCCCGTTAAGGTCAGCTCGGGAAAGAGCAGTACGGAAGGGGCGCTCTCGTGACTCTCTTCTATCAGACGAAGCACGGCATCGAGGTTTGCCTCGACATCGGCAACGGCGATCTTGGGTACGGCGACCCCTACGCGGTAAAACCCAAACATTACGCTCTACTTTCCATCACTTCGATATGTTTGATCGTATCGTTCTGTTCGATCTTGTCCAGCACCATAAAGCTCTCGGTATCGTTCTCTTCGATACCGCCGAAAACGGTGTGGTGTCCGTCAAGGTGAGGGCAAGGAACAAAACAGATAAAAAATTGGCTACCACCCGTGTTGGGACCGGCGTGCGCCATCGAGAGTGCACCGCGTCGGTGCGGATGCTTGCTTGTATCGGTTTCACAATCTATCTGCCAGCCCGGCCCACCGGTGCCTGCAAGGGCGGGGTTGCCGCTCGGATGAGAGTGGGGACATCCCCCTTGTGCCATAAAGCCCGGGATCACGCGGTGAAACTTCAGATCGTCATAGAAGCCCTCTTTTGCCAAATGCGCAAAGTTGGCAACGGTATTGGGAGCATCTTCGTAGTAGAGCTTCACCCAAATATCGCCTTTTGAGGTCTCGATGCGTGCATAGCGAAGCTTCTCAAGCTCCTCCTTGCTTAGATCGTACACTTTTTGCTTTTTTCCGAAAAACACGATTATCACCCTTTCACCCAAATCTCTCAATAGAGATTCATGACTTTGCATTATCATCGCATTCACGGACTTCGCATAAAATCATCGCCGCACTTTCCAAGTGCGACTCATGGAGCGAAGCGGAATCCACACTTGCACAATTTTCTGCAAACCCCGCAAAGGCGAGCACAACGCAAATTCAAAGAATTCTCTTTCGATTTTTTGGGTTTTACAACTATTTGGCTATGATTATACCAAAAAAGAGAGCATGCTTATGGAACTGGTCGTTGCCCTCGATCTGCCGCAGCACGATGCCAACCTTGAGCTAGCACGCAAGATCGGCAGATATCCCCTTTGGTTCAAAGTCGGTTTTCGCAGCTATATCCGTGACGGAAAAGCGCTACTTAAGGCACTCAAAGAGATCAACCCCGATGCCAAGATCTTTTTGGATCTTAAGCTTTACGATATCCCCAACACGATGGCGGATGCTGCTGAAGAGATCGCAGCACTTGGCGTAGAGATGTTCAATGTGCACGCCAGTGCGGGCAAGGCGGCGATGCAAGCGGTGATGCAACGCCTCGAGAGCTTTGAAAAGCGCCCGTTGGTCTTGGCGGTAACGGCACTGACCTCTTTTGACGACGAGAGCTTTCGTGCTATCTATGGCGCCCCCATCGAGCAAAAGGCGTCGGCTTTTGCCGTCGATGCCTTTGAAAGCGGACTGGATGGTGTCGTCTGCTCTGCCTTCGAGAGTGCCGCCATCAAAGAAGCGACAAACGATCGCTTTATAACACTCACGCCGGGAATTCGCCCTTTTGGCGAAGCGGCGGGTGATCAGACGCGTGTCGCCGATATCGCTTTGGCTAAGGCGCAACAAGTCGACTACATCGTCGTCGGACGTCCCGCCTATAAAGACCCGGATCCCGCTGCAAAAGTGGCGGCTATCTTGGAGGCGATCAGGGCTTAGCCTCTTGATGCACTCCCGCTTTTTGTACGGCAAGGTGTGTTCCATGCATCATAAACGCAGCACCCGCCGCAAAGAGCAATAGTAAAATCAACGGCACATAGCGTTGCATCTCTATCTATCC
>JALWQQ010000157.1:1391-4593 GCA_027083075.1 Campylobacteraceae bacterium | reverse complement strand
AACCCCGATTGTCGTCGAAGAGTTTTTTAAAGAGAAGGGGCTTGATGAAAAGGAGCGTATCCTCTTTTTGGCGCTTCTAAAAGAGGAGTATAGCGGCGGCGAAGGACAGTTTCGCGATATGAACACACTCATCGAGCTTATCAGTAACGACGAGTATGACAAGATCAAAAATCGCGCCTTGCTTGAAGAGGGTGCGCGTCTGTTGAGCGAAGAGATCATCGATTATGAAGAGATCCTCAATATGTTCGGCGGAGTAAGTCGCTCTTTCTATCTGCAAGAGGAGGTCTTGCAACGCATCATCCATCCGAAAAAGAAAAAGAAAGTCGGCAAACTCAAGCTCGATGCTTTGATCAAAGAGCAAGACCTCTTCGAGTACTTAGAGCCGACTGGCACGCTGGATGATGTCGTTTTGCATCCTAAGACGCGCGAAACGCTGGACAATCTTGTCAAGCAGGTTGACAAAAAGGTTTTCAAAAAGCTCAAAGAGTGGGGGATCAAAGAGAAGCGCAAGACGATCGATGCGAAGATCATCTTCTACGGCGCGCCGGGTACGGGCAAGACCTTGACGGCGATGAATCTTGCCAAAACACTCAAGCGTCCCATTCTCTCTTTCGATTGTTCCAAGATCCTCTCGATGTATGTCGGCGAGAGTGAGAAAAACGTACGGCGCATCTTTGATGATTTTAAGGCGTTAAGCGAAAAGACGCAGAGCGAACCGATACTGCTGCTTAACGAAGCCGATCAGTTTCTCGGTAGCCGTTCGCAAGGCGCGGGAAGCAGTGCGGACAAGATGCACAATCAGATGCAAAATATCTTTTTGGAGCAGATCGAGCGCTTCGAGGGTATCCTTATTGCCACTACCAACTTGCTGGGCAATATCGACAAAGCCTTCTCGCGTCGCTTTAACTATAAGATAGAGTTTAAAAAACCCGACGCTAAGCAGCGCAAGCGCCTTTGGCAGATGATGCTGCCCGAAAAGGCGGACTACGAGAGCGACTTCGATATCGATGTGTTGAGTCGCTATCCGCTCACCGGAGGGCAGATCGATCTGGTGATCAGAAACACCGCCTATCGTGTTGCGGTGCGCGACGAGAGTCTCTTTACGATGCGTGATTTTATCGAAGAGATAGAGCGGGAGCTCGGTAGTAGCTTTGACGGTAGCAAAAGTATGGGGTTTAGGGTATAATGCAAGCATTTGCTTATAATGTCCGGAAGATGGGCTACAATAAGATAATAAAGGATCCGAGATGACGGCACTCAAAAAAACGAAGAGAAGAGCAATCGACATATCCAAAGCAGGGAGAAGAAAGGTTGCACTACGACGTTTTCATGCTTACAATAGAAACCATACCTTTTTGTCGCGGAGCAGAGAGTCTTTTATCATCTCTTCCATAGAAACCTATCTAAGAAAACAAAAGAGAGTCAAAAGCGAAGTAGCATCGCTCCTTAATGAAGGAAAAGTTGCCGTTATTACAATTCCCGGTCTTAAAAAAGGAGAAATGCTTAAGATATATCCCGATAAACGCAAGGAGATTATCAGATTGGACGATGCATTTAACGAGATTGTTATAAAGAGATTGTAATGCCTTCACTAGTAATTCTTGCCGGATCCAATGGAGCCGGGAAGTCTACTTTGTATCGTCATCTTTCGGAGCGGTTCCCTGTGTTCGGGGCGATTCCGTTTATAAATCCGGACGAGATTGCAAAAGGGTATTTCGGATCGTATCTGCAAGAGGATTCTTCAAAAAATCGTAGATTAATGTTGCGTGCCGGCAAAGAGGCATTAAGGCAAAGAGAACTATTTATTCGAAAAAGGGTAGATTTTGGATTTGAAACGACCCTTTCGGGCAACAGTGAAATTAGACTAATAGAAAACGCAAAAAGACTCGGTTATCGTACAACTATGGTTTTTATAGGCTTAGATCATCCCGCATTACATGTAATGCGTGTTAAACTGCGTGTTCAAAACGGTGGACATCATGTAGATCCTATAGATATTGTTCGTCGCCAAAAACGTTGCATCGAAAACCTAAAAAGGATACAACCGATGGTAGATCGACTGTATATAGTCGACAACTCGGGGGATGGGCATCGCCTTGTGGGCTTGGTTCTTCAAAGGAGCTCAAAAAGATCGGTTACTATGAAAACCATCGACGGTATAGACTGGTATGTCCCTATTCTAAACTTCTTTAAGGATGTTGACAAGTGTTGACACACCGTTCTTCAAGCCCAAATCGGCTCACGCTTTCAAGTGATAGCCATCTTTGCGGTAATCATATGTAGTGCGGTATCGAGATTATTTGAGTTGACAATCAACACCACGCCATACCCTAACGCACGAGGGTAACGCCGGCTTTGTAGAGTCCGATGATACCGTCTTCGATATCGATGGGTGGTAGCCGTGCGCCTTGAGGATGCGGGATGCACCGATGCTTCGGCTACCGCTACGACAATAGACCAAAATCTTTTTCTCTCTCTTGCTTGCCAGCTTGTCGAGATTTTTTTTCGAGTTTATCGAAGAGATAGAGCGGAGCTCGGTAGTAGCTTTGACGGTAGCAAAAGTATAGGGTTTAGGGTGTAGGCTTAAAAGTCACGCAGATCATAAGATGCAGATGAGGTGACTAAAGGGTTTCGATTTTATTTTTCGTAAATCACTACCCCTACTCTTTTGACATGCGCTTTGAGTGCTTTGTGCTTTGTTTTTGAAAGATTGACAATGTCAAATCTATATGGCATAAGCGTCTCTTCATTGAGCAGAAAGCTTAACGATGCAACCGTGCTTAGGTTGATATCGCCCTCGATGGCAATGTCAACATCGCTACCGTTTCGGAATGTGCCTTTGGCTCTACTTCCAAAAAGCGTAGCTTTTTCAATCGAGGGAAAACGAGAGAGAATGTTGAGAAGTGTTGACATATCGTTCTCTCTGAGTCCGAATCGGTTGACGCGCTCTTGAGTCTTTATCATCTTTTTGTCATTGCCTCATAGAGTGTTTGCAACATCGGAAAGTAATGATCACATATAAGTTCGTAAATCTCTTGCGCAGTCTCTTCATCATAGCTGTGAGCAGTAAGATTTCTGTTAGAAAGGGCTTCTATCCAAATATGTCCGTCTGTGATGAGACCGACTTCAAACGCTTTTTTAAGAGTCGCCTTGGGCGATCTGATCTCTTCAAACCCTTCCTCTTCAAGATAATCTTTGAGCA
>JALWQQ010000157.1:0-1381 GCA_027083075.1 Campylobacteraceae bacterium | reverse complement strand
GGATAATTATACCATACCCTAACGCACGAGGGTGGCGCCGGCTTTGTAGAGTCCGATGATACCGTCTTCGATATCGATAGGGTGGTAGCCGTGCGCCTTGAGGATGCGCGATGCGGCGATGGAGCGGCTACCGCTACGACAATAGACCAAGATCTTTTTCTCTCTCTTGCTTGCCAATTTATCAAGATTCTCTTCGAGTTTATCGAGGGGTATGAGTGTTGCGTCACGTAGGTGACCTTGGTGAAACTCTTGGGGAGTGCGCACATCAAGAAGCGTGGTATTTGTATCGTTTTGTAACATTTGAAGTGCTACTTTCGGTGTCACCTTCGGAAAGTCGGCAAAGATCCACCCCTTACTATAGGCATACCAAAAGAGGAGTGCCGCCATTGCGATATAGTAGAGCGCATTGATAAAGCGCGGGTGATCCCAAAAGGGTTTGCGGGGTTGCCTATTCTCTTTTTTGCTCATAATTCGACCTTTACTCTCTTTTGTTTCGCATTGTTACATAGCCTTTCGGCTTTTTCAAAAGCATAGAGTAACCAAACGAGTTTAACAATCCTTCGGGTAATATAGGGTTAAAATTCCGACGGCTATGCCCGTAAACGAAGGATTTTGGTATGACGCATGTGTATACGGAACACCCCTATTTCGGGATCTTCGTTCTCTTTGCGCTGACTGCGGTTGCCTTCCCCGCCACCTTGGTCTTGGCGCGCTTCATCAGCCGCAAACTGGCGCGGCTCGACACCGAAAAGCTCAAGATGACCATCTATGAGTGCGGTCCCGAGGTGACCAAACAGCCCAATGTGATCTCGACGCAGTTTTATCTCATTGCGTTGCTCTTTATCCTTTTCGATGTCGAGATCATCTTTATGTTTCCGTGGGCGATCGACTTTAAGCTGCTCGGATGGTTCGGATTTGCCGAGATGATACTCTTTATCGTGCTCTTGGCGATCGGTTTTGTATATGCATGGAAGAAAGGAGCGTTGGAATGGCACAGCATCAAGTAAACTATGTAGGAAGCGGCGGTCTGCCGGTGGCGTTGACCACGGTGGACAAGCTGGTCAATTGGGGGCGCTCGAACTCACTTTGGCCCTTGACTTACGGTTTGGCGTGCTGCGCGATCGAGATGATGGCGACGGGTGCGTCGCGTTACGACTTCGACCGCTTCGGGACGATCTTTCGCGCTTCACCGAGACAGGCGGATGTGATGATCTTGGCGGGAACGCTTTCGAAGAAGCACGCCGAGTTTACACGCAGGCTCTACGATCAGATGACCGAACCCAAATGGGTCATCTCGATGGGAAGTTGCGCCAACACCGGCGGGATGTTTAACACCTATGCAACGGTACAGGGGGTCGATCGCATCGTACCGGTCGATATC
>JALWQQ010000156.1:432-4699 GCA_027083075.1 Campylobacteraceae bacterium | reverse complement strand
GATACAGCGGCTCAAAAAACTCTACTTTTTCGACTATCCGATCGGTATCAATATCGGCAAAAACAAAAGCACACCGCAAGAGAAGGCACTTGAGGACTACGAAACACTTCTTAAAGCCTTTAGGGGCTACGGTGATTACATTACCGTCAATATCTCTTCACCCAACACACCCGGGCTGCGCGATCTACAAAACGAAGCCTTTATCAACGCCTTGTTTGATCTGGCAAAAGCGTATAGCGATAAGCCTGTGCTACTCAAGATAGCCCCCGATATGGAACTCGAAGCAGCAGTGCGCCTATGCGAAACGGCAGTGGACGCAGGAGCGGCAGGCATTATCGCAACCAACACGACGATAGACTATAGCGTTACCGATTCGCCCTATAAAAAGGGCTTCGGCGGCATCTCGGGTAAGCCGCTTAAAGAGAAGAGCTATCAACTCTTTCGCGCTATCGGCGAGGCACTACACGACAAGACACTGCTCATCTCCGTCGGCGGCATCGACTCTGCCGAAGAGGCGTACCGACGCATCAGGGCAGGTGCTTCGCTCGTGCAGGTTTACAGCATGCTTATCTACAAAGGACCGCAACTGATATACGAGATCAATAAGGGTCTTATCGCATTGCTTAAAAGAGATGGCTTTACGCACATCTCCGAGGCGATCGGAGTGGACTGGAAATGAGAAGATATCGCCCAACCCCCGCCTTGAGCCTCATACTTACACTACTACTATCCTCAGGAGTTCTAATGGCACATGTGCTACCCAAACACTTTACACAAACACTTGAAAACGGTTTACAGGTCGTCGCAATACCGATGCATAACCGTTCGGGTGTCATCACGGTAGATATCTTTTACAAAGTCGGTAGCCGCAACGAGACGATGGGTCACAGCGGTATGGCGCATATGTTGGAGCATCTGAGCTTCAAATCGACCGAGAAGCTCAAAGAGGGCGACTTCGATCGCATCGTCAAGAGTCACGGCGGTATCGACAACGCCTCCACAGGCTTTGACAAGACGCACTATTTCATCAAAACCGCCAGCCGAAACCTATCGATGGCAACCGACCTCTTTGCAGAGCTGATGCACAATCTCAAACTTAACAACGAAGAGTTTCAAAGAGAGCGCGACGTGGTTGCCGAAGAGCGTCGTATGCGTACCGACAACGACCCGATGGGCTATCTCTATTTTCGTCTCTTCAACACCCACTATACCTACCACCCCTACCACTGGTTACCGATAGGCTTCATGCAAGATATCCAAAGCTGGAAGATAGAGGATATCCGCCGCTTTTACGAAACCTATTATCAACCCTCCAACGCAATCTTGGTTGTTGCGGGCGACATAGATGCCGAAACGGTCTTTGCCCAAGCGAAACGCAGTTTCGGTACGATCGAAAATCGGCACAAGGTGCCCGAAGTGCGCTTCAAAGAGCCGCCGATCGACGGTGCGAAGCGTGCCGTATTGCACAAAAAAGACAACCGCGTCGATACGATCGCCATCGCCTACCCCATCCCCGCCTTCGACGACCCCGATCAAGTCGTGCTCTCGGCGATCTCTCAGATACTCTCTCAGGGTAAAAGTTCGCGCTTTGAACACCACATCGTTCAAGAGAAGCAGCTTGCCACGCAGATCTACGGCTACAATATGGAGCTCAAAGATCCCGGTGTTTTCATCATCATGGCGCAAACCGCACCCGGCAAACGCGTCGAAGATCTCGAAGCGGCGATCCTCGAAGAGATAGAGAGGCTCAAAAAAGAGGGTGTCAGCCAAGAGGAGCTTGCCAAGATCAAGAAAAACAGCAAAGCCGACTTTATCTATTCGCTCGAAAACTCTTCCACTGTTGCATCGCTCTTTGGAGAGTACCTTGCCAAAGGCAACCTCAAGCCTTTGCTCGAATATGAAGAGAATTTGGATAAAATAACGACCGAAGATATCCGCCGTGCGGTACGTCGCTACTTCGATCACGCCAAAAGCACGACGGTCGTTTTGAAAAAAGAAGAGAAAGCGAGTCACCCATGAAACCCTTCTTTACCGGCGCCACCACGGCGCTTGTGACACCGTTTCGCAACGGCAAACTCGACGAAGAGAGTTATGCGGCGCTGATCCGCAGGCAGATCGCACACGGTATCGATGCCGTATGCCCCGTCGGCACAACGGGTGAGAGCGCGACGCTTACGCACGATGAGCACAAACGCTGCATCGAGATCGCCGTAGAGGTCTGCAAAGGTAGCACTACCAAAGTACTTGCAGGCGCAGGATCCAACGCTACGCATGAAGCGATCGACATCGCCAAGCACGCCGCAGCTTGCGGTGCCGATGCGATCTTTTCAGTCAGTCCTTACTACAACAAACCCTCTCAAGAGGGGCTCTATCGACACTACAAAGCGATCGCCGAAGCGGTAGAGATACCCTTTATGCTCTACAATGTACCGGGACGTACCGGTGTCGATATCCTGCCTGCTACCGTGAAGCGGCTCTATGACGATGTGCCTAACATTGTCGGCATCAAAGAGGCAACAGGTTCGATAGAGCGTACCGTAGAGCTTTTGGCGAAAGTGCCCGATCTCTATCTCTTTAGCGGTGATGATGCGATCGACTTTCCGATCTTGGCAAGCGGCGGCAAAGGGGTGACATCGGTAACCTCCAACCTGCTTCCGGACTATAAAGCCAAGCTTGTCCATGCGGCGCTTGCAGGCGACTTTAAAAGCGCCAAGGCGATCAACGACGATCTTTTTGCCATCAACAAGGTACTCTTTTGCGAAAGCAACCCCATCCCGATCAAGGCGGCGATGTATATCGCAGGGCTGATACCGACACTCGAGTACCGCCTCCCCTTGGTCGCACCGAGTAGAGACAACATGAAAAAGATCGAAGAGACACTTAAACACTATACCATCGTAGGAGTAGCATAACGTGTGTAAAGAAAACAGCATGAAGGGAAAGACACTCGTCATTACGGGAGCCACCAAAGGTATCGGGA
The DNA here is from genome assembly GCA_027083075.1 of Campylobacteraceae bacterium. GTDB lineage: Bacteria > Campylobacterota > Campylobacteria > Campylobacterales > Sulfurovaceae > JALVPA01. Next base: position 1,719 of record JALWQQ010000156.1, on the reverse strand, counting down.
AGGCGATCGCCGAGAAGTTTGCGTGTAACGGCGTCAATGTCGCCTTTACCTACAACTCCAACAAAGAGGCGGCGGAGAGACTCGGCAAAGAGTGGGAAGAGAAGTATGGCATCAAGGCGCGCGCCTATGCGCTCAATATCTTGGAGCTTGACCAATTTAAACCGCTCTTTGAAGCGATCGACGAAGATTTCGATCGGGTCGATTTCTTTGTAAGCAACGCGATGATATACGGTCGCTCGGTCGTAGGCGGCTACGGAAAGTTTATGAAGCTACGCCCCGAAAAAGGGTTGACAAATATCTGGATCGCTACCGTAGGCGCCTTTGTCAAGGGTGCGCAAGAGGCGGCAAAACGGATGCAAAAGGTCGGAGGCGGTAGCATCGTAACGCTCTCCTCTACCGGCAACCTCATCTACATCGAAAACTATGCAGGGCACGGGGTTAACAAAGCTGCGGTCGAGACGATGGCCAAGTATGCTGCCGTTGAACTCGGCGAGTACGGCATCCGCGTCAATGCCGTTAGCGGCGGTCCCATCGAAACCGATGCACTTCGCGCCTTTACCAACTACGAAGAGGTGAAAGCCGAAACCATCAAGCGCTCCGCACTCGATCGCATGGGACAACCCGAAGATCTGGCGGGTGCGGTCTATTTTCTATGTAGCGATGATGCCGGATGGATCACCGGTCAGACGATCATCGTTGACGGCGGTACGACGTTTAAATAATCCTACTGCCACAGATAGTGGCGCACTATCCTCTCCACCTCTACACATATCAACAAAAAGAGCAAAGAGCCTGCCGCCCACACAGCAAACATCTTTAGACTAAAAAGTGCGCGCAGCGCCTCGCCTTCGATGCGCTTGAGCGTCAAAACAAGCAGTACGATACCACCGATGCTTCCCGCCAGCGCCAAGCCCGCCGCGTGCATGCGAAACATCAACAGTAGCGAAAAGAGCAACGAAACCGCCAAGGCATAGAAGGTGATCTTCGCCGCCTCTTTATGGCGATGTGTCGCATAGAGGTAGAGCGAAAAGAGCTTGGCAAGCCCGTAAGGGATCAGCCCCACCATATACATCCGCAATACGTCCGACGTGGCGTTACGCTCAAATTCGCCGAATTTCCCACGTTCGAAAAGCAACCAAACGATCTCATCGGAAAAGACGATGCCGCCGATCATCGCCGGAGTAAGCAGCATAAACAAAAACCAAAACGCCTTGTAGAGACTCTCGTAAGCGCGCGCCTTGTCGTTGTACCTCAAGGCTTTTGAGATGCTCGGAAACAGTGCAGTGC
>JALWQQ010000156.1:0-422 GCA_027083075.1 Campylobacteraceae bacterium | reverse complement strand
TTTCTATAGCGCCACCCCGCACATAAGATACGGTCAAGCCGCTTGTAGCGTAACGCCATCAGGTGTGCGGCGATCTGTAGCACTCCGCCGACGACTACGGCGATACTTAGCGCATATGCCACCGTTTTAGGATCGGACTTCAGATGCCACCACAATGCGACGATCATCGAAAGATTAAGCAGCGCCGTACTTGCCGCCGTAGTTGCAAAGTGCTCTTTGTACTGTAAAAGCGAGGCAAAGAAGGTAACGACAAAGATCGTATCAAGATACCAGAAGTTTATCGCCGTAAGCGGTGCCGCTTGTGCGATGCGCTCCCATGACCATCCCCACGCCAACGCCTTGGTAACAAGCTCCGGAAAGAGCGAGACAAAGACGGAAAGCAGTACGATAAAAAGCAAAAACCGCACCAGCACCGTCGCGGC
>JALWQQ010000155.1 GCA_027083075.1 Campylobacteraceae bacterium | reverse complement strand
TTACTACTCAAACCTTTTACCATTATCAACTCCGGCGAAGTGGGCATCAAGGTAACGACAGGAAAGTTCAATGAACGCCCCTTGCAGCCCGGACTTCACTTCTTTATCCCGATTTTCGAAAAGATCATCCCCGTCAATACACGCGTAAGGATGATCACCTACTCCAATGTGGATAAACAGATCATCAGTGACGGTTACGCACGTTATGAAGGCGGTTTGCGGCGCAATCCCGCGATCCGCGTGATGGACAAACGCGGCTTGGGTGTCGATATCGACCTTGCCGTACAGTACCATCTGCGCCCCGAAAGTGCACCGCAAACGATCGCACGGTGGGGTACGGCGTGGGAAAACAAGATCATCAACACCAAAGTGCGCGAGATCGTACGTGACGTCATCGGCAAATATGCCGCCGAGGAGCTGCCGCAAAAACGTACCGAGATCGCCAAAGAGATTCAAGAGCGCCTACGACTCAAGATCGAATCGATCGAAGGCACACCCGTGGTACTCGATAGCGTTGAGCTGAGAAATATCGAGCTGCCGCCTAAGATCAAAGAGAAGATCGAAGAGCTTCAGGCCGAAAAACAAAACGTGATGATTGCTGAGCAGCAAAAAGAGCGTGCAAAGCGCGAAGCGGAGCGTAAAGCCGAGATCGCACGTGGCGAGGCCGAGAAGCGTCGTATCGAAGCGCAGGGACATGCCGACAAGATACGCATAGAAGCCGAGGCGCAAGCCAAGGCCAACAGGATTATTGCCGAGTCTCTTACGCCACAACTATTGAGGCTGGAGCAGATCAAGGCGCAGCTGAAGTTTAACGAGGCGCTCAAGGTCAACAAAGACGCACAAATCTTCCTTACACCCGGCGGTGCGGTGCCCAATATCTGGGTCGATGCCAAAGAGAAGGCACAAAAAGCAACAGCGGCACAACAATGATACGCATCGACTGGAAGAAAACCCCTCTTGTGCCTGCCATAGCGCAGGATGTCGATACGGGCGAGGTGCTTATGCTCGCCTATATGGATAAAGAGGCGTACGACTTGACCCTTTCGACAGGGTATGCCCACTACTTTAGCCGCTCTAAGCAGCGCATCTGGAAAAAGGGCGAGAGCTCGGGACATACGCAAAAGATCGAAGATATCCTGCTTGATTGCGACGGCGATACGATACTGCTTAAAGTCAAACAGCACGGTGTGGCATGCCACACGGGACGCAAAAGCTGCTTTTTTACCTCCGTTACACAAGATAAAGAGGTGTTGAAAAAAGAGGTCGATACCGATACGATCTACGGCGTGGTCGATACACTCTATCATACCATCCTTGCACGCAAAAACGCTACCCCCGAACAAAAATCGTGGACCAAAAAGCTCCTTGATGACAAAGCTTTGATGCTGAGCAAGATCACCGAAGAGGCGCAGGAGGTCGTCGATGCGATCGATCACGAAAGCGACGAACAGGTGATCTACGAAGCCGCCGATCTGCTCTACCATACCCTTGTGGGTCTTGGCTACCGTGATATTTCACCCGATAGGGTTAGACAAGAGTTGGCACGACGCTTTGGAATGAGCGGCATCGAAGAGAAAGAGCGCCGCAAGAAATAAATCGATTTGTAACCTTTTGTTTATTTACAGTTTACTTTCTGTAGCAATTCTTTGCTAAAATATATCCTCATTCTAATAAAGTTAAAAAGGAAAAAGACGATGAAGAAAATGAGCACCCTTATAGCATTAAGCGGGATTCTTTTTGCAAATGCGGGACTCTATGTCTGCTATGACAAGAAGGTGGTTTTAAAAGAAAAGACAAAGTATGTCGGCTGCAAACGATATAAGTTTTCATGCAAAAAAAACCATAAGCATAACTTCGGAAAATACTCCTCCGATAAAAAAGCGGCTTCCGCATTAAAAAGTTGTATGGATTCCGCATCGACCGATAACAAGAAAACAACACATGCGGTCAACAAAAATACAACTGACCAAAAACAAATGCATACGACTGTAAAGCAAAATGTTCAACAAGTACATTTAAGCAAACGTGACAAGGCACTATTTAAAGCAGTGCAGTACGGGGATCTTGAAAAGGTAAAAACACTACTCTCCAAAGGCGCAAAAATTGATGCAAAAAACGGCTTTGGGATGACACCACTTATTTTTGCTACATGGAGAGGATATACAGATATTGTAAAATATCTGGTTTCGAAAGGCGCCGATATCAACGCAAAAGACAAACTTTTCGGAAATACGCCTTTACTACAAGCTGCCGGATATATACATCTTGATATAGTCAAATATCTTGTCTCCAAAGGAGCCAAAATCAATGTTCAAAACAATGCCGGTGCAACACCGCTACATCGCGCGGTTATGGCCAACCGCTTGGAGACCGTAAAATACCTTGTATCAAAGGGAGCGGATACCAATATAAAAGACCATTATGGAAAAACGCCTTTGATGCTGGCAAAAGAACAAGGACATGCGAAAATTGTCGAGTTTTTAGAGTCTCCAAACAAAGCGGATAATAACTCCACAAAACAAAAGCAAACGGAAGAGAAAAAGCAAACGGAAGAGAAAAAGCAAACGGAAGAGAAAAAGCAAACGGAAGAGAAAAAGCAAACAAAGAAAGAAGATTCCGATACAAAAGAAGAGACATCAAAAGAATCTAACGGCACCGTCAAAGAAAAACTATCCGAAAACAAAGAGAAGTAAAGCATCTCTTCTTCATTCCGCATCAAAGATGCGGTACATCTGCATAAACTCAGTTCAACCGCATAATTCTGATCAACATGGTATAATATTGTAATCTAGGCTAGCAAAGCAAAAAATGAAACTACTTCTCATAGAAGACGATCCGGTGCTCGGCGAGTTGATGGAGCGCTTTTTGGCGCAGCACTACGAAGTCACGCGTCTCTTTAGCGGCGACGAAGCTTATACGCTTATGGATGAGATGCATTTCGATCTGCTGGTGCTCGATATCAACCTTCCCGGCGAGAGCGGCATAGCTTTTTTAAAACAGCTTCGCAGCTTTGGCGACAACACCCCTGCACTCTTTGTAACCGCTTACGACGATACGGCGCACCTCAAAGCCGCCTTCGATGCAGGTGCACACGACTACATCAAAAAGCCCTTTGAGCTTGAAGAGCTGCATCTGCGCATCAAAAAGAGCAGGCAGCTCTTTGTCATCGAAAGCGAAACACCCGTTCGCATCGACGAGACAACTACCTATATACCCAAGAAACGACTCTTGAAGATCAAGGATGAGACGATCCTTTTACGCCCCAAAGAGGCCGAGATCTTGCGCTACCTCATGGCGCATGCGGGGCGTGTCGTGACCCACGAAGAGTTACTACACAATCTTTGGCACTTTGAGCAGATGCCAAGCGATGCGACGCTGCGCTCCTACATTCGCTCGCTTCGACAACTGCTTGGCAAAGCACGCATCCAAACTGTCCGCGGATCGGGGTATCGCTATGAACGCGCTTGAAAAACGCTCTTTTTACTCCTTTTTGGTACTCTATATCCTCTCGTCATTGCTCTTTTTAACACTGGTACTCTTCTGGTACTACACGGCACGCAAACAGGCGCTTGAAAACGAAACCTTCTATCGCCTCCAACATCTTGCCGATACCCTTTCGGGAAAGATCATTACCGCACATATGCAGCAGCGACCGATGCCAAGCCTTCATGTACCCAAAGGGGTTACACTTCGCCTCATTCGTGACGATACCGCAACGGTAAGTACCGGTTACTTTCAAAGCGATACCGAAAGCAGACTCATCACCGATGCACCACAGCACCACCTCGGCATCGCCTATCTCGAACTCTCGGACAAGCAGCTTCCCGAACGCATCACCGCCTTGCGCAAAAAGATGCTTCTTTTCTGGCTTATTGCCGCACTCTTCATCGTCATCATCGCTCGCATCCTCTCCAAACTCTTTATGCGTCCGCTTCAAGAGCGCGTGGCACAAGTCGAGCGCTTTGTCAACGACATCACCCATGAGCTCAACACCCCCGTCTCTTCTCTCAAGATCATCGCATCGCAGGCACTACAGAGCAAAGAGTGCGACCCGCGCGCGCTGCGCCATATCTCCATCTGCACCAAGCAACTCTACGATATCTATCGATCGCTCAGTTTTCTCAACTTCGACAAAGAGAGAAAGAGACCGAAAGCATCGGTGCTTCATCGCATCATAGATGAAACGACCACCTATTACCAACCGCTTGCCGAAGCCAAAGCGATCATACTCAAAGCGGATATAGAGCGTGACGATCTTAGTGTCAACATCCCTGAAGAGGAACTCAAGCTACTGCTGGGCAATCTACTCTCCAACGCCATCAAATACTCGCCGCGCCATAGTACGATCGAAGTGCACCAAGAGGGATATCGCGTGATGATCGAAGACGAAGGCATCGGGATCGCCGAAGAGAAACTATCGGATATCTTTGAGAAGTTTCGACGCGCCACCGACTACGCCGGAGGCTTTGGTGTGGGATTGAGCGTCGTTAAGCGTATCTGCGACGAGTACGGCATCAAAATAGAGATCGCCTCGAAAGAGAACGAAGGAACGCGCATCACGCTGGATTTTACTTAGAGGCTACAGCCCGGGCTCTCCTGACTTCCGCGTTTTCTTACCCTAAAATCATAACCCCCCTATTTTAGGGACTTTCAAAGGGATAAAACCCCTCTTTTGTGTGTCCCGACCTTCAAATTGCTACAATATCCTATGCATTATCGT
>JALWQQ010000154.1 GCA_027083075.1 Campylobacteraceae bacterium | reverse complement strand
GTGCAGTATCGTTCTCTCTAACCACAAGTCGTTATCGTCGCTTATCATCAGGTAGCGCCCTTTTCCGATGCGCGTTAGACCCTCGAAATTATCGACAAGCGGGTCGCGCCCGCTCATTAGATGCAACAAGCGCCGCTTGGGACAGAGCCGACCCTGCTTGCACAATGTTACCAACGAAAGCGTGATATCAAAATGCAACACTCCGCTATGAGCCCGCTCCAAGACCAAAAGATTGCCCCTATCCGTCGTCTCTATCGCCGTTACTCCCGCACCCTCTTCGGCACGAAAACGCCAGCGATGTTTGCCGTCAAGCGAAAAGAGTGTATGGGTATCTTTCTCAAAGGGACGCATCGCCCTTTCTGCGACACTGATCAAGCCGTATCTCGGGTGCCACGCGATCGCTTCGAGTTTTTTGTTTTTACCGCGATAGTTCCGGTGTTTTCGCCACAATGTCGGCAATGTCGCATAGCGTACGATCCTACCGAAGTGTGCCGCATCGATGCCCAGTTGCGCCACGCGCGCCTTGCGCCCTTCGAAAGAGACCCAAAGCCTTCCGCTTCCATCAAAGGTTAACCCTTCACTATCGCGCCTCTTTTTATGAAGCGTTCTGCCGCCTCTGCCACGTAGCACGCAGGCATCAAGGGGACGCAGTGTGCCGATCTTGCGATCAGCGACTTTGAATGCAAAGAGATAGAGCTTTCCATCGTCACCGATCATATAGAGTCGGTCGCGTCTTGCATCGTATGCCAAGTCGGAGATCTCGCTAAAGGCTACGCCGTGCACACGTTGCAGCTTCAACACCTTCGTATCCAAGACCTCGGCATGCGGTACCTCGCTACCGACTTTTGCAAAAAGCAAAACAGCTATGAGCAGAAAAACGATCGTTCTCATCCGCTCTTACTGCGCCAATAGAGCCACAAAAGCGCTACGACTGCCACATCGATCGCCACATCGGCAAGGTTAAAGACCGGATAGCGAAAGCCGCAATGCCACGCCACATAGTCCACCACTGCGCCATGCGCGAAGCGATCGTAGAGATTGCCCAGCGCACCCCCCGCCAAGAGCCCGCTAATGAGCGGATGGTGCCAAATCCAACGCTCTTTGAGTGCAAAGAGTAAGAGCACTACGACCAATGCCGCCTGCACCCACTTAAGGTAGGGTCCCAAAAAACGCAGCATCGAAAAGGCAACGCCGTCATTGAGCCGAAGGGTCAGGTCGATGCACTCGCCGCGATATGCATAACCTTGCAAAAAGAGCATCTTGATGCCCTCGTCCAGCAAAAAAACGCCTGCGCCCATAAAAAGAAAGATCCATAGCGCACGACTCATCCAAGCGCCCTTTTAAAAAAGCTCTCCGCTTCCGCCATCATCGATGCGATCTTTTTACGATCTACACCCTCTATCAAGAGGCGCAACTTCTTCTCCGTACCCGAATAGCGAAAGAGATGGCGCAAACCCGCCTCTTCGATGCGTGCAACAAGCGCCTCATACCCCTCGATCTTCTCAAAAGGGATCTTCTCCTCTACGACAAGGTTGCGCTTCTCTTGCGGATAGAGTACAAAAGGGTTGAAGGCGTCGCTTGCTTTTTTGCCACTCTCTACCAGATAGGCCAATGCCTGAAGTGCGCTGGTGATGCCGTCTCCCGTTTTGGCATAGTCGCTGAAGATGATGTGTCCGCTCTCTTCACCGCCGAAATTCATGTCGTTGGCTTGCATCATCGCCACCACATGCTTGTCACCGACTGCGGAACGTAGTACCTTCAGCCCCTCTTTTTTCAAAAAGTCATCAAGCGCCGTATTGCTCATCACCGTTGCCACCATTCCGCCGCCGCGCAAGATGCCGTGACGATGCAGGTGCAGCGCAAGTACACCCATAAGCTTATCGCCATTGACGATCTCGCCGTGCTCGTCGATCAGCAGAACCCTGTCGGCATCCCCGTCAAGCGCGATGCCCAAGTCAGCGCGCTTCTCTACCACCTGCTTTGCCAACGTGCTCGGGTGGATCGCCCCGCAGTCGTCGTTAATGTTAAAGCCGTTGGGCTCATCACCGATCACAAAGACCTCGGCGCCCAGTTCCTGCAACACCGTCGGACCCACCTTGTACCCCGCACCGTTGGCACAGTCTATGACGACACGCAGGCCCGAAAGTGTCAAATCGCAAGGAAACGAGTTTTTGATGTGCACGATGTAGCGCCCGATCACGTCGTCGATGCGCTTTGATTTGCCTATTCTCTTGCCGGTCTGCTGTGCATCGGCGATCGCTTTGTCATCTTGATAGATCGCCTCGATCTGCGCTTCACAGTCGCGATTGAGTTTATTGCCCTCGGCATCGAAAAACTTGACACCGTTATCTTCAAAGGGATTGTGGCTTGCCGATATCATGATCCCCGCATCACAGCGCATATTGGGTGTCAAAAAGGCAACGGCAGGCGTCGGCATCGGTCCTATCTGTACGACATCGAAGCCTACGGCGGTCAAGCCCGAGACGATTGCATTCTCCATCATATAACCGCTGCGTCGTGTATCTTTCCCAACAATTATTTTTCCGGTTTTAGTACTCTTTTGAAAGTAGATACCCGCTGCCATCGCCAATCGCATCGCATTAAGCGCCGTGATCGCCTCACCTGCTTTCCCCCTTACGCCATCCGTACCGAAAAGTCCCATTTTTATCCTTCCGTGAAAAAATAGTCCGATAATATACTCCTGCCATTGTATCCTAAGAGTGGTTAATGGCACAAAATCGCACGCCAAGCTTAATCTTCTTATAAAGATATTTTGGCTATGATTCGCCCACTTATTTTACATACGCTTATTTGCACAAGCGATATCTTTTAAGGAACATCGATGGCACATCATAAGTCGGCGAAGAAACGTATCAGACAGACGGTGAAACGTACGGAGCGCAACCGCTACTACCGCACGCGCCTTAAAAACATCACCAAAGCGGTGATCGAGGCGGTCGAAGCGGGCGACAAAGAGAAGGCGCTTGAGGCATTCAAGATCGCCAACAAAAAGATCCACTCCTTTGTCAATAAAGGATTTTTGAAAAAAGAGACGGCTGCACGAAAGGTGAGTCGCCTTCACAAAAAAGTCAATGCGCTAAGCGCATAGTTTTCTTCAATATCCGCCCGCCACTCGGGCAGATCTTCTAACATAAAAGTAACGCCATGCTTGCGGAGAAACTACACCCCTTTATCGAACGTTACGAAGAGATCAACCGCACCCTATCTTCACCGGAAATCGCCTCCGATATCGCCAAGATGACCGAACTCAACAAAGAGCTCTCGCAACTTACCCCTTTGGTAGAGAAAGCGCGCGAATACCTTCAAAGCATCGAAGCGATCGAAGAGAACAAATCCCTACTCTCCGACCCCGAACTTGGGGAGTTGGCAAAAGAGGAGCTCTCCGAACTCGAAGCAAAACTGCCCGAACTTGAAGAAGAGATCAAGCTTCTGATGCTTCCCAAAGACAAAAACGACGACAAAAATATCTTTCTTGAACTACGCGCCGGTACCGGCGGCGATGAAAGTGCACTCTTTGTCGCCGATGTCTTTCGCATGTACTCGCGCTATGCCGAAAAGAACGGCTGGCGTGTAGAGCTCGTCAGTAGCAGCGAAGGGGGTGCCGGAGGCTACAAAGAGCTCATCGCACAGATCAAAGGCGAAGGGGTCTACTCCAAGCTCAAGTATGAAGCGGGAACGCACCGCGTGCAGCGCGTTCCTGAGACCGAAACCCAAGGTAGAGTGCACACCTCCGCCATCACGGTAGCGATCATCCCCGAAGTCGATGATGTCGAAGTCGACATCAAGCCCAACGAGATCAAGATGGATGTCTATCGCTCCAGCGGATGCGGCGGTCAATCGGTCAACACCACCGACTCGGCCGTTCGCTTGACCCACATTCCTACAGGCATCGTTGTTGCCATTCAAGATGAAAAGTCCCAACACAAAAATCGCGACAAGGCGATGAAGATCCTCAAGGCGCGCGTCTATGAGATGCAACTACAAAAACAACTCGAAGAGCAATCCTCACAACGCAAGCTTCAAGTCGGCAGTGGCGATCGTAGCGAAAAGATACGCACCTACAACTTCCCGCAAAACCGCCTTACAGACCACCGCATCGGTCTGACACTCTATGCGCTTGATGACATCATGGCGGGCAATCTCGATCTTGTCATCGACCCGCTGATCGCCCATGCCCAAGCCGAAGCGATCAAGGAGGCGGGGCTTTAATGCAAGCACCGCACTTCGACCCCTTACCGCGAGAAGAGAACCTCAAGGCACTGCTACAGACACTCTTTTCGGCTTCGCTTCCCGTATCGGGCGGATGGGGATACGACTGCAACGACCCGACCATACTCTCGCTTGAAGAGGAAAGCCATAAGAGACAAGTTCAGTACACCGTAGCGATGATGCGCACCCATATTGAGATGCAGCTCCGCCTTCCCGAAGAGGCGCGTTACGGTGCGATCAATCTCAAAGAACTCTCACGCGAACAGTGCGATGATGGATGCGAAACAGTACACTATGAAGTCTCGGCCATGAAAGAGAGCGACTACAAACGATTTATCGCCGAATACAAAGAGAACTACGGTAAAAGCGACTTCGATCTACAAAAACACTTTCAAGCACGTGAAGCAGCAACACTGAAGCGCACTATCACCTACTGCTTTAAATATTAGCATCTTTGTCACCCGAAAGTATCTTTAGATATCAAAAACAATCACA
>JALWQQ010000153.1 GCA_027083075.1 Campylobacteraceae bacterium | reverse complement strand
ACGATGCATGGGTGCGAGTTGCACCTCGTCACCCTCTCCTTTGCCGTAAGTTTCGACCTTCTCGTCGGGATTGACCTTTGCACTTTCGTGCACGAAGGCTTTTTCGAGTCGCTTGCTACGCAAGATCTCCATCTTGGTATTGCGGATATTTTCCAAGGTTTTAAAGTACTCGATGTGCGCCGGTCCGATCTTGCCTACCACGGCGATGTGCGGATCGACAAACTCGGCAATCTCGGCGATATCCCCTTCGCCGCGCGCTCCCATCTCGACGACATAGACTTGGGTATCTTCGGGTAGATCGTCGTTGATATCTTTCATCACTCCGCCAAGGGTATTGACTGAGCGCGGTGTGGCGTAGGTGCGGTACTTAGCGCCAAGCAGATGGGCGATGAAGTTTTTGATACTCGTTTTGCCGTAGCTTGCCGTGACGCCGACGACGATCAGCTCTTTGCGTGAGGCAAGCGTCTCGGCGGCTTTGCGCTTAAATCCTGCAAAGAGTAGTTTTTCAAACGCTGCAGAGGCAAACCATGCAGCAAGTAGCGGCAGCAGCAGCGCATGCGTGCCGCGACTGATGAGCGCAAAGAAGAGCGCAAAAAAGAGCAATGCTACAAAGAAGCGTTTTACTCTTCCTGTCACTACCAACGGCTTATCAAGCCCCTTGTGCCATTTAAAAAGCAGTGCAACAAACCCAAGCGAGAGTACAAAGCCAAAAGGTGGCATCATAGAGAGTAGTTCATAGAGTGCATAGGGGATCAAAAAGTAGATAAAGTGCCACTGCACTTTGGTGTGGTGCAAGATGGCGCGCTCTAAGCGGTAACTATACCACTGTAGCGTTGTGATAAAGTAGTAGGCAAGTGCTGCCAACATTACACCATAACCCAGCCAGTGTAGCAATGCTATCATACGCCCTCCTTGCAGACTGCTTCGATCGTTTGCGCGATAAAAGGCGCATGGTGCAAAAAGAAGTAGTGATCCCCTTCGAGCGGATAGAGTGTCGCATCTTTGATCTTCTCGGCGATCTTTTCACCTGTCCAAAGCGGCGTGGCGGTATCGGCTTTGCCCCAGAAGAGCAGTGCCCTACCTGTGACATTGTCGAAATTGGCTTCGAACTCTTCATTGACGACATTTTTGAAGGTTTCGTACATATGTGGCGGCATCCCTTTGGCATCGTCACTGACAAAGATATCGCGCAGTGCTGTGAGTCCCAGTTTGCGCAAGGTTTTAAAAAGCGCGATCTTGACGCGTACGCCAAGCGGCTTGGGAACCAAAATACCCGAGGAAGAGAGCAGTACCAAACAGGGCGGATTGAGCAGTGTTGCCACCTTGCCGCCAAACGAATGTCCCATGACGATCATGGGCCTAATCTCGAGTTCAGACAAAAAAATCTTGACGATCTCGGCATACTCCGAGGTAGTCAAGACCATATCGTTACTCGACTTGCCAAAGCCCGGAAGGTCGAGATAGAGGTGTCTGTAGTCGGGCAAAAGCTTGCCGAAAGCTTGCATCATGATCTCTTTGTTGCTGCCCCAGCCATGCAAGATCAGTATCGTCTCTTCTTTTGAGGGGTTTTGCATCTCGTAGGCTAAAGCGAAGCGACGGGTATCGTAGATGATCTCTCTGCGCGCCATTATTTGCCTTTCAGCCTTTGGCTCTTGTCGAAGCCATAGATGTCATTATAGAAATGCAAGTTGTTTTCATCGTCTACATAAGCGGTAAGATAGACGATGTGCACCATAAGTGGTCGGGTAATGCGTAGCATATGTGTTTTGAGCGATTTGTAGTGCTTCTGCATCGCCTCAAGCGGCGTGTCGGTATAGTGCTCGGTAAGATAACGCAGCATCTTAAGCGGCTTTTGTAAGCGCACGCAACCGTGAGAGAAGGTGCGTCTTTTGCGCTTGAAGAGCGACTTAGACTGTGTATCGTGCATATAGACCGAGAAGCGGTTGGGGAAGATGAACTTCACGCGCCCCAGACCGTTTTTGAGCGAAGGCTTTTGGATAAATTTGTAGGGGATGTAGCCCTTGCCGTCTTTGGGGTATTTGCTCCAATCGACCGTGCTACCGTCAACTTTGGGTGAGTTGAGATCATAGCTCTTGTGTATCTCCATCCCTTTGGCTCTGAGATACCCTTCGCCGCCGCGCAGATAGCGCGGGATGATGCTTTTGCGTGCGATAGAGTCGGGAACGTTCCATTGCGGGTTGATCATGATGTAGCGTAGAGGCGCCGAGAAGATAGGCGTTTGCCATGTGGTTCTACCGACGATAGTTCTGAAACCAAGTTTTTTTACACTGTTTTCGTAGAGTGCGACCTCAAAAGAGGGGATGTTGATCAGAACATACGCATCACCCGGCGTGTGCGGTAGGAGCTTGATGCGTTCGATATTGAGCCTGATGGTGCGCAACTTCTTCTTGCTAAGGTTTTGTTCTGCTGCGTAATGGTAGGCGTTGATGAGCTTGTCAAACTCTTCCCAGGTCGGTCGGTAGGGTTTGAGGATCTCCGCGATGCTATAGCCCGCCTGCAGTTTCCTTTTAAGAAGGGTTGCATTGATCTCTCGGTAAGGCATATCGTAATAGGTCTTGATATTTTTAGCGATTTTGCGATGCTGTGATCTTGCAAAGGCTTTTCTATCGATACAGCTGTTGGCAAGATTGTTCGCATAAGCCTGTAGTAGAGCACTGAGGTTTTTCGGCGAGGGGTTTTGTAGTGTGCCTTGGTAGAGTGTGTCGAGTCCGCAGCGTGAGAAGTAGGGGTCTTCGGCAACGAGATGTAGCAGCTCCTCTTTTTGTGATGTATGCCATACGATCGGCGCTTTGGGTTTAGGCGGCAGTGCTTTGCGTGTCTCTTGGCAGCCTGTGGCAATCAACAGGATAAGTATCGTAAAGATGGAAAAATAGCGCATTGTAACCTTTCCGGGGTAACTCTATTTGGGGGATATTGTACCCAAAGAAGTTGATAGTGCACAAAAGTTGCACACAAATTATGGTATAGTAGGGGACAATGACGATAAAAAGGAGAAGAAAATGCGTCTTTTAACGATAGTCGGATGCGTGTTGTTAGGATGGATGTCGTTTGCTACGGCACAAGAGAAGTATGATGTCAAGGCGTTTCGCATCGTCGATAAGCTCTGTTCATCATGCCACGGCACACCGTTTTACTTCGCCAAACAGGTTGATGAGGACGACTGGGAGTACTTTTTCGAGCCGGGACGCCTTGAGAAGATCCACAAAAACAAGCCTGTAGCGCTTAAGAACCTTGCATCCAAACGCCTTGCCAAGCATCGTAAGCGCGTATTGAAGTTCTTTGTCGACAACTCTAAATTCTCCGGCGCCGTACACGGATGCGACGCCAACTTCTGCGGTACGCGTCACTAAGACGCGACATATTTGGCTAACACACCGCTAACACCATTCTTAGTACAATGCAATCATCAGTTTATGATGAAAGGAGTCGTTCATGAAAAAGATTACACTCTATGTCGCTACGGCAACCATACCCTTTTTGGTTGCATGTGGCGAAGGTGGTGAAGGTGGTGGCGGAAGCTATACAGGTCCTACTTCCTCGACGGCGAGATTGAGCGGGACGGTGCCGGGGACACGCATCGAGGCGTATTGTGCGGACGGTAGTATCAAAGTGGCACATTCGACAAATAATGGTACCTCGCGGCATCCCTTTTCGATCGATCTGCCCAACAACACCGCTTGTGCGTTGGTGATGATCTTAAACGAAAAAGATCCCGTCAATCTCAAAGCATCCGTTGTCCATGTCAATGGAAAACCGAAGATTGCATTGAGAGGTAATGCCGATATAGGTTATGTGCCTTTGGATCAAGCTGTTGACAGTAACGGCGACCATATGGCGGATCAACCTGTCAATGTCAATACTTCCTCCTCCGCCCTTGAGACAAGGGAAGGCAAGGATAGTACAATCGATAGTAACGGCAACGGTATCCCCGATCTTTATGATGTCCGCGTGAATGACCATAACGGCAACGGTACACCGGATATATTGGATGATAACAATAGCAACGGTATCCCCGATACATACGAGGATCACAACGGCAATGGAAAGCCGGATATCGAGGATGATAAAAACGGCAACGGCACTCCGGATCTTTTAGAGGATCACAACAACAACGGAAAACCCGATCTGATGGATGATGCAGACGGCAACAAGAGACCCGATGCGATTGATGACAACAATCACGACGGTATTCCGGATGGTCTGGAGTATGATCCGAATGCCGGTGGCGGCATAGTAAATACCAAAGGCTATGTTTTGACAGCGTGGAACGATCTGGGGATGCACTGTATGGACGGCAACGACTTCTCCGTGTGGTCGATCTTACCGCCTTATAATAACCTGCATGCGCAACTGCATGATCTTGGCAACAGGCGTTTGATCACAAGCGGTGTTGTCTTGACCTACGAAGCAACGACAGGTACGGACGGGAAGATCAACACAAGAAGTGCTACAAAGACCAACTTTTGGCAATATGCAGGCAAGCTTTTCCCTGCCGCTAAGGGCTTAAGTCCCGATACGGGGCTTGCGGGGAACAAGGCACCAAGTACAACACCGCAACCGCTCACTTTCAATGCAACACACCAATGGTGGGAAGCCGAGGGTATCCCGTTGACACCCTACAATGACGACGGTAGCAAAAACTACTATCCGCTTGTAAAGGTGACGGCAAAAGATATGCAGGGCAATGTCTTGGCTACGGCAAAGG
>JALWQQ010000152.1 GCA_027083075.1 Campylobacteraceae bacterium | reverse complement strand
TCGCTACCCCTTCGTCAAAGGGTAGACCGCCGAAGTAGTTACGGATCTTGTTGTTAAGTTTGATGAGATATTTACGTTTCTTTTTTGCCATGATGATTTACTTTAGTTGCACGCCAGCTCTTTGCAAAATTGTCGGTAAATCTTCTGAAAAATCTCCTCCTTAAGCGTTGCGATATGCTTGGTAAGTATGCTTTTATGTAGGGTAAAATTTTTCGGTACGACGACCATTGACTCTTTTTGAAGTTTACCGTGACTCATATCGCGATTAGTCACGACAATGCCCTCTTTATATGTTTTTGACGTCAGTTGTAGACATAGAACGTCATTGCCCAACGCTTTAATCACAAGCACAGGTCTGATTTTGTATGCACTCAAATCGGTAAAATAGATTTTAGCAAGAAAAATACCTCTTACCATCGAGAGTAATCCTCGTCATCCTCAACAAAACTCTCCGAGACAAACCCTATCTTGCCTATCTCATTGAGTTCATCTGCACTCCAAACTTTGTACCCTTTTTCATCAGCCACTTTAATCTCTTCGATCATTCCCTCTTTAAGATGCTTGAGAATGGTCAACAGATGATCGATATAGCGATCGTTTACTTTGATCTCAATCGTTTGCATACACGATCCTCTTTGAGAATATGCTCATTATAACATACGCACCAGAAATTTAGATCAACCCGAGATCGATTAAAAAGGCTTCGATCTTCGGCGAAATGCGCGCCAGCTCATTGATAAAGGTACCCCATGCCTGATCTTCGGCATACCACTCCTCGATATGGCGCCATGCGTTGCTCTTTTCCTCTTCGCTTAGTCCGATCTTGTCGATATTTTCTTTGATGTTCTCTAAGTGTTTTTCGTTGCTTTTACTCATCGTCGCCTCCTTCTTTTTCTTTCTTTAGACATTATAACATGTCATTGCCTATCTTGTATGCACCCAATGATTTGACAGCAATTTTCAAAATAAGCTATAATGAAACCGATCATGTCGCAAAGGAACGCAGATGGGCGCATTAAAGGCGGAGTATATACCAAACTATACCTATGACGATTACAAAGCGTGGGAGGGTCGATGGGAGCTCATCGACGGTATCGCCTATGCTATGTCGCCTATGGCTTCACCCAAACATCAGCGCATCAGCCATAGGATCGCATGGCAGCTTGATGAATTGCTCAAAGATTGTAAAGCGTGTCATGCCTACCTTCCGGTAGATTGGAAGATCAATGAAAATACCGTAGTGCAACCGGATAATCTGGTGCTTTGTTACGATCCCGGAGACAAACCCTATATCACCAAAGCACCTTCTATCGTTTTTGAAGTTCTGTCCAAATCGACCGTCACGAAAGATTTAAATCTTAAGTATAAGATCTATGAGAGCGAAGCGGTCACCTACTATGTCATCGTCAGTCCCGAGAGTGAAAGCGCAAAAGTCTATAGACTCAAAGAGGACAGATATGTCAAAGTCGCCGATGCGACCGACGATCATGTCGATTTCGAACTTCAAGCGTGCAAGTTCACCTTCGACTTCTCACTCATTTGGTCATAGTCACGCCCTTCTTGCCGCCTTAGCATAGCCGTAAGCTCCCAGGCTCAAAAGCAGATAGAGCAAAACAATAAAACGTAGCTGTTCGGGTGCCGTGCGATACTCGTACCCCAAGATCAAGAGCGATCCGACACTAAGTCCTACGATGGCGATGAGGCTAAAGAGTGTTGAAGCGTGCGTTTTGCGACGTATCTTGAAGTTGGCGATCGCCATGAGTAGCGAAACCAACAAAAAGGTGATGCTACCAAACTCCAAAATCAGTCGCAAGCCGCCCGAGAGGATCAACATCGATGCGGTTGTCGCCATCGCAAGGATCGCATAACTTGGAATGGTACCGCGCCGCTTGCTAAGCAGTTTGGGCAAGTAACCGTCGTCGGCGATGCGTGCCATTTGACGCGAAGCGCCGAACATCGTTCCGCTGATCGCCGAAGAGGTTGCCAATACCGCGCCGATGATGACAAGATCGCGCCCAAGATCTCCCATCAGGTCCTTTGCGCCCGCAGCCAAGGCGTACTCTTTGTTGTGTATCAGATCGTCTGCGGGGATCGCGAGTACTGCTGCAAGCGCGATAATAAAGTAGATCAATGCTACTAAAGCCACGGCGCTATAGATCGCACGCGGGATCATGGTCGCAGGATCTTCCATCTCTTTGACGGCATTGATCACCAGTTGAAAGCCCTCGTAAGCGACAAAGGTCACCGAAGAGACGGTGAGTATGGCAAGTGCAGAGCTTTGTGCAAGATCGTGGCGCAAGCTCTGTATGAACCGGTGCATATCGCTATCGGTATGCGCAATCAGCATCCAAGAGATCGCAACGAGGATCAGCAGCTTCAGATAGACCATTAGATCTTCGATGCGACCCATCCCTTTGACACTCCAAAGATTGATCAAGGCAAAGAGCCAAATGACGCCCATCGCAACCATTTGTCGCACCCACGTCTCTTGCACCCACTCCGTACCGCTAAGCGCATACGAAGAGAAGGTATAGGCATAGAGTGCCAGCGTCGAGATATAGCCAAAGACGGTATACCAACCGATAAAAGAGGCGGCAAGATCGGAACCTGCGTAGGTGCGCTTGAAAAAGGCATAGGTTGCCCCTTCGTCTTTGTAGTAGACACCCAATTTGACATAGGCATAAGCGGCAAAGAGTGCGACGATGCCGCCCAGTGCGATTGCAAAAGGTGCCAAAAAGCCCACCATCGAGACGGCGATACCGAGTATCGTAAAGATGCCACCGCCCACCATGCCGCCGACGGCAATGGCGATCAGCTCCTTAAGCCCGAGAGTTTGACGGTGTAGCTGCATCGGTTACAATTTGGTATCAAGTGCTTTGCTACCGACGATAAGCGCCACTCCGTCAAGCAAGAAGCTGATACCCACCAAGAGTCCTACGATCACCAAAGAGTTGAAGGGCCAACCGATCAGCACGATCACCCCAAGAGCCAGAGAGGCGAGGGCATTAATGAGCCAAAGCCACCACCCCTTTTCGGGTTTGTGTGAAAAAAGTAGCCCGAAACTGGCAAAAGCATCGGTAAAGAAGTAGATCACAAAGAGTAGTCCGATAGCGGCGATACCGTGCATCGGATAGACAAGCATCAAGACACCTACCATAAAGAGTACGAAACTCTTAAGCCATCCCGCCCAATCTTTGGGGTTGCTTTTAAAGGTAAGCCATCCGGCAATTACGCCCATGACGATCATCGTATAGGCAACCATGATGAGAGTCGAAAAGCTCATAAAGACCGGAAAGATCAAGCCGATCAACCCTAACGCGATAAAAAACCAGCCGCTAATCGCAGCATACTTTTTGACCTTTTTGGCTGTCTCTTCGTCCATCTCGAGCATCAGTTTGTAGCTCCACATTCTCAATCCTTTTTTGTGTAATGTGATAGGGGTTTGCTATCACCGCACTACGTAACCACCTCAAGCTTTTATGCGGCAATATTACACACAAACCCTCGATGTCGATACTATAACACAATCTTATGAAAGTGGGGTGCTACCAAAGTAGCAGTGTAGCTTTCTAAATCTTTCTGGCGTTTTCGCTGTCGCACGCTTCGGGATCGCTGAAGTGGAAGGTGACCTTCGTGTACATGCCCGGATAGATCTTGGCATTGCGGCGTTTAAAGCGGATGCGTACAGTGAAGGTGTGGGTCATTGGATTGGCACTCGGGACGATCGCCTTGATCCACCCTTTGCCCTTGTAGTGGATGGCGGGGATTTCGAAGTCCACCTCGTCGCCTTTGTTGATCTTCATAATGTCGGCTTCGGAGATCTGCGCCTCTATCTCAAGCTTGTCGAGATCGACTAAGATCATCACCGGATAGCCGGGCATCACCATATCGCCGACATGAAGGTTTTTTTGGATGATGATGCCGTCACTCGGCGCCTTGACCTCAAGGTAGTGCGAAAGCAGGCTCACCTCCTTGACCTTTTGCGAGGCGTGTTTGACCACCGCTTGCATCGCATCTATCATCGCAGAGGTGTGTTCCGCAGTGATCTCGAGATTTTCGGTCCAGTCGTCGATGTCGAAGGTAGCATCCTTTATCTTGCGTTTGCGCAAAAGTGCCTTTTCGCGTCTGATCTCGTCAAGCTTGCTACGGTAGACATCTGTGAGGATCTCCGCTTGTTCAAGAGCAAGATTTGCCTGCTCTTTGACGATATCGAACTCTGCCGAGTCAAGTTTAAAGAGGGTATCTTCGCGTTTGACTTCGTCGCCCAATTCGACATAGACCTCTTTCACATAGCCGAGATAGCGCGCCCCGATGTATTTGGTGTTGTCCGAAACGACTGTGCCGGTGATCATTACTTCGGCGGCGTTAAGGCAGAAAGCGACAAGAGCCATAAGCGAAAGGTAACGCATCTTCATCGTCAGTTAATCCTATCAAATTGATAATTATCAATTAAAATAATGAATATATTTTATATTTGAAAGCCTAAAAAGCCAATAAAAGCGGTAAAAAAGGATCATCACCACACTATGGTGATACCAAATGTCGCAATGTTTGGGGAAATGTAAGTCTAAAAGATGGAGCGGGAGACGGGATTCGAACCCGCGACCCCAACCTTGGCAAGGTTGTGCTCTACCCCTGAGCTACTCCCGCGATTAAGAGGGTGGTGGTACCTCGGGGCGGACTCGAACCGCCACGGGATTGCTCCCACCAGATTTTGAGTCTGGCGTGTCTACCAATTTCACCACCGAGGCAAACGACAAGTGGGATTGTACTGCCGTAGAGCTTAAAGAATGTTGAGAAAAACTTGTGATATAATTATCTTCATTAATT
>JALWQQ010000151.1 GCA_027083075.1 Campylobacteraceae bacterium | reverse complement strand
CTTTTGGGTGTGATAATAGGCAAAATAGTAGAACAAAAAAAGAAGCAAGGCTACATAGAAGAGTAGCGCAACACCAACCCAGCGAAGTCGAAAGTGCGCCCACTCGATCATTGTGTCACCAACGAAACCCTATGAAAACCCGCGCGCTTCACGATCCCAAGTAGCCGCATCACCTCTTTGTAACTCAGTCGTTCGTCGGCACGTATGTAGATGGTGCGTTTTTTATCGAATCGTGCGCTTTTGAGCCCAAAAGCGTCGGCAAATGCATCTAACGGATAGTGCTCCTTTCCCATATAGACGTTACGTTTGGCATCCATGCGCAGGGTCAATGCATCGACTTTGCTAACCTTGGCACTTTTGGAACCTTCGGGCAGTCTGATCTTCTCCTGAAAGGTGATTGTCGGTGCGGTCACCATCAAGATTGCCATGAGTACCAACATCACATCAACCAACGGAGTGATGTTCAGATCGGGGTTATCGTCCCACGAGAAACCCTTTGCCATCACCTACGCCTCCGATTGAGACAAGACCACATCGGCCTGAGACTCGAGCAACGACGAGAGCTCATACGCTTTGCGCTTTAGGACAAGATGAAAGCTATAAGCAAAGATCGCAACAATGATCCCCGCCGCGGTTGCCACCAGCGCCTCGGAAATGGCAGGGGCAACGACAGCAAGCGATGCATTGCCGCTTCCCGAGAGCTTGGCAAAGGTCTCCAAAATACCCACTACCGTACCAAATAGTCCGATAAACGGCGCGGTCGAGGCGATGACCGAGAGCCATGTCAAACCCTTGGTAGAGAGACGCAATGCATCCGATATCGCTGCATCCGCCAAAGCCTTTTTCGGCTTTTTCGTACGTGTAAAATAGCTGTAAAGCAACGAATGTTTAGAGACTTCGTTTTGACGCATCGTATAGAGAGATTTGAGTGACATACTTTCGACTTCCAAACGTCTGCGCAGTAGAAAAAAACGATCGAGAAATATCCAGAAGGTAAGGATAAAATAGAGCGAAAGCCACAGCAGCACCACCCAAGTGATCGGACTGCTGTGCGAAAAATAAGAAGAGAGAGTACCCAAGGCTTACGCCTTTGCGATGCGCTCCACCTTGCTGACCGCCGTTGCGATAGCGGTTGAAGATGCTTGCGCTTTTTGAAGAAGCTCTTGCACCTCTTCAAGCGTTTTGGCAAGATCGCCGTCATTAAGCGCTACGGCACCGTCAACGACACATAGCGTTTTCTCTTCGTCTACTTTACAGTAGCCCGAGTTGATCGCTACGGCGGTAACACTACCGTCCTTCTTTTCTATCTCGATGACGCCCGAATCAAGCAGCGACACCAAGGCGGCGTGCTGCGGCAAGACACCGAACTCACCGTCCGCACCCGGAAGTGTCACCTGACGCACGTCGTCGTCAAAGATCACACCGCCCGGCGTAACGATTTCCAACTTTAAAAATTCCATCATTGTTTCCTTTGCAAGGATGCGTTACTTGCCTTCCGCTTGCATTTTTTCGTACTTGGCAACCGCTTCGTCCATGCTTCCGACCATATAGAAGGCGTTTTCGGGCATATGATCGTATTTACCTTCAAGCAACTCTTTGAAACCTCTGATGGTCTCGTCGAGTGTGACGTAGACACCGGGGCTTCCGGTAAAGACTTCGGCAACGTGGAAAGGCTGAGACAAGAACTTCTCAACCTTACGCGCACGCTCTACGATTAGCTTATCCTCTTCGGAAAGCTCATCCATACCTAAGATAGCGATGATGTCTTGCAGATCTTTGTATTTTTGCAAGATCGCTTGTACACCGCGCGCTACGTTGTAGTGCTCTTCTCCGATGATAACGGGGTCAAGCATGCGTGATGTAGAGTCAAGCGGATCGACGGCAGGGTAGATCCCCTTCTCGGCGATCGAACGGTTCAAAACCGTAGTGGCGTCAAGGTGTGCAAAAACCGATGCGGGCGCAGGGTCGGTCAAGTCGTCCGCAGGAACATAAACCGCCTGTACCGATGTGATCGATCCCTTGGTCGTCGAGGTGATACGCTCTTGCAATTTACCCATTTCGCTTGCCAATGTAGGCTGATATCCTACCGCTGAAGGGATGCGCCCCAAGAGTGCAGACATCTCAGCACCGGACTGCGCAAAACGGAAGATGTTGTCGATGAACATCAAAACATCCAGACCCTTCTCGTCACGGAAATACTCCGCCATCGTCAAACCGGTCAAAGCGATACGGTTACGTGCGCCCGGCGGTTCGTTCATCTGACCGTAGCAGAGGGCGACTTTATCCAAAACGTTGGACTCCTTCATTTCGTGATAGAGGTCATTCCCTTCGCGCGTACGCTCACCGACCCCCGCAAAGACAGAGTAGCCGCTGTGTTTCATCGCAACGTTGTTAATAAGCTCCATAATGATAACGGTCTTACCGACTCCGGCACCGCCGAAAAGTCCGACCTTACCACCCTTTGCGTAAGGCGCAAGCAGGTCAACAACCTTGATACCGGTCTCGAAGATCTCCGCTTTGGTACTCTGCTCTTCAAATGCGGGTGCGTCTCTGTGGATAGACCAGTACTCTTTCGCTTCGCACGGGCCACCGTCGTCGATCGTCTCGCCCACAACGTTAAAGATGCGTCCAAGCACCTCTTCACCGACGGGAACTTTGATCGGTGCACCTGTTGCTTTCACCTCTTGACCGCGAACCAAACCTTCGGTCATATCCATTGCAATGGTGCGCACACGGTTGTCACCCAACTGTGCCGCAACCTCCAAAACCAAACGCTTCTCTTTGCCATCTACGCTAAGTGTCGTCTCCAGCGCTTCGTTAATCTCGGGAAGGTAGTCTTCGAAGTCGACATCGACTACCGGACCGGTTACCTGTACGATTTTACCTGTCATTGTTACTCCTCTTCTTATTTCAATGCTTCCATACCGCTAATGATCTCGATCAACTCGGTAGTGATCGCCTCTTGCCGTGCCTTGTTGTACTTGATCGTCAAGTTTTTCACCATCTCTTTGGCGTTATTGGTAGCCGCATCCATCGCCTGCATACGCGCCGAATGCTCTGCCGCCAACGAATCGATAAGCGCATAATAGATACTATACTCAAGATAGCGCTTAACCAATGCTTCAAGCAAGGTATCGTCGTCTTCGGGCTCCATCTCGAGATCGGAAAGCGAAACTTGATCCAAGTCAAGCTTGCTCGTATCGACCGGCAAAAGCTGATCCTCTCTGATCTCTTGGGTGATCATATTGACATAACCGTTGTGTACCATAATGACGCGATCGCTATGCCCCTTAAGATACGCATCGGTGACTTCGGCGATAAACTCCGCAGCCTCCTGATAGGTTGGCGCCGAAGAGAGCCCTACGATCTCGTCGCTAAGCTCCATGCCGTTAAAGCGATAGTAGTCGATCCCTTTGCGACCGATAGCGCGCAATCTTACCTTGACATCTTGCTTACGGTAGCTTTCGATCAAGGCATTGACACGTTTGATCGTTTGGGCATTAAAGCCGCCGCAAAGCCCTTTATCGGCGGTGATAAAGACGATGTCAACCTGCTTAGGCTCCGTTTCGCGGAAATAGACGTTATCAAGCCCTTCCGCTCTCATATGCTTCATCTTCGCCGCGATCTCGTTGAGTAGCTGTGTCAGTTTGCTCGCATAAACACGGGAACGCTTGGCAAGCTCTTCGGTGCGTCGCAGTTTCGCAGAAGAGACCAACTTCATCGCTTTGGTAGTCTTCTGCGTATTTTTGACGCTACCGATCTTGCGCTTCAGCTCTTTCAAATTTGCCATCACTCAGCCTTTTTATGCACTAAAGGACGCTTTAAAATCTTCGATCGCTTTTCTCATCAATGCTTCGGTTTCGTCGCCGATCTTCTTCTCGCTTCTGATCGTCTCGAAGATCTGAGGATACTTGGACTCGATGAAGGGGTAAAGCTCCGCTTCAAATTTGGTAATGGCGGATACCGGAATATCATCAAGATACCCTTTGGTTCCCGCAAAGATGATCAAGATCTGCTTCTCAACCGCAAGCGGTGAGTAGGGAGGCTGCTTCAAGACCTCGACCATACGTTGACCGCGCTCAAGTTGCGCGCGCGTATGATCGTCGAGATCGGATGCAAACTGTGCAAACGCCTGAAGCTCTCTAAAGGCGGCAAGATCGAGTCTCAATGTGCCCGAAACCTGCTTCATCGCCTTGATCTGTGCGGCACCGCCGACACGAGAGACCGACAAGCCGACGTTGATCGCGGGACGAATGCCCGAGTTAAAGAGGTCGGTCTCCAAGAAGATCTGACCGTCGGTAATCGAGATAACGTTGGTAGGAATGTATGCCGCAACGTCGCCCGCTTGCGTCTCGATGATCGGGAATGCGGTGATAGAACCTGCACCGAGATCGTCGTTGAGCTTTGCGGCACGCTCCAAGAGACGAGAGTGCAGATAGAAGACGTCACCGGGGTAAGCCTCGCGACCCGGGGGACGACGCAAAATGAGTGACATTTCGCGGTACGCTACCGCATGTTTCGAGAGATCGTCATAGAAGATAACCGCATGACGACCATTGTCTCGGAAGTACTCCGCCATCGTAACACCTGCATAGGGTGCAAGGAATTGCAATGCCGAAGAGTCGGAAGCGCTTGCATTAACAACGATGGTATACTCCATCGCACCATGCTCTTCAAGCTTTTTTACCAAAGAGGCAACCGTCGATTGCTTCTGGCCGATCGCCACATAGATACAGACGACATCTTGTCCCTTTTGGTTGATGATCGTATCGATCGCCAATGTCGTTTTACCCGTCTGGCGGTCACCGATGATAAGCTCGCGCTGTCCACGTC